>CAZTSS010000141.1:0-1501 GCA_964616765.1 uncultured Candidatus Saccharibacteria bacterium | reverse complement strand
TTTATAACAATGGAAACACTACAAAACTTACCGGCATCTATAGAAAAATATGTTGGCGAATTTCCCAGAAAATAAACACGATGTATTTTACAAATAAGCGTAGAGGTCTACCATGTAACCATCTGGATCTCTGACTACCGTGTACCTTTGACCCCAAAACGCATCCCAGGCTGGTTTCACCACGGTGTATCCTGCTTCTTGTAGTTTATCGACAACACGATTCAATTCGGTGGGGGTGTCGTACTGGATAGCAAAATTAGCATGATTGGAAGGCTTGGGCTTGTCACCTAAAATCTCTTCGACCATAGTTACATGGTCAATCATAAGTTTTGCGGTTAAATTATTGACGGACTCGATGTGACGGTCGGTTTCTGCGTAAGGTTGAAACTCAAAACCTAGTATCCGGTAAAATTCCACAGTCCTGCTGATGTCTTTAGATGATACCCCAACAGCGTTCAGTTTCACGCGTGCTCTTTTCCGTATTCGTCGTACAATCTGGCTTGATCCTCGTTAGCTTTTCTAACTACTTCTCTAAGGACTCTCTGCCTTTCTTCTGGCGTCGCATGGTAGAAAAAATCAGAAAAGCCGTTTACATCTTTTAATTTTGCGTTCTTTTTTATGGATCTCACTTTAGTAATCCTTCTAAACCCCGCTTATTATAACCAGGGAAAGTAACGCCGTCAATTTTTGTAGTGCTATCTGTGACTTCAACAAGATTCATTGTTTTATTTTCAAAATCTTTTGCTACAAGAGTTAGCTTAACCAAACCACCATAATTCATAATTAATTTCTCAATTGTTTCTCTGGCACAGAAAAACTGATTAATAAAGGCTGTTTTGGGAATATTTCTGCCTTCCGCTTTTTCGCGCGCCTGGGTGAATTTCCAAGCTATTTCGGGTTTTTGATACAAGTAGAACACCGAGACTATCCTATCTTTAGCCAACGAGCGGTTAATATTTTCGGTAGCTTTACGATAATTAGAAAAAGTCCCGTCAAGAATAAAATTTTGTCCTGAGCCTCTATGTAGGTCTTTCGCAAGATTTTTAGAAAATTCCGTTTTTCCCGCCCCAGGCGAACCTGCCATAAAAACAGAAACTGGGTGGGCGGTGGGTTTATATTTATTTGGGTCGGTCAACTCCCTGGCGATACGGAGTTTATTCTTTTTAGCAAACTCTATAGCTTGGAGAGTAATCTCTTGGTCTGTCATATTATTTCTGCTGACATACTGTATTGACTCTAGTGAGTGGTGGACCGTAGCGGAGTCGAACCGCTGACCTCAAAGGATTATATCAGAACCGCGGGCTAGCGGAAATTCGCATCGCTGCTACTTCCTTTTTTAATCTCTTCCTTACGCTCGGCGTGGGTGCGGCGTCTGGGGGCCTCCATCAAGCCCTTAACATCCTTGGTCATTACAGGTCGACGGTTTACTGCCGACAAATTATCCATGGTGTATTTTTTGACGACGGGCTCGATGGCCAACTGTGGTTCCGGTGCGTTAGCC
>CAZTSS010000140.1:0-1533 GCA_964616765.1 uncultured Candidatus Saccharibacteria bacterium | reverse complement strand
TTAAGGTGTTAGTTTCTGTGTTTGAGCGGGAAACTCCCATGGAGCTGGAGTTTTCCCAGGTGACAGCGCTGTAAGTTATTTGAAATACATTCGGTAGAAATTAATGTAAATGGGGGATTATAAAATATGGCAAAAGAAAAAAAAGTAAAGGCTTATGTAAAACTGAACATTCCGGCGGGTAAAGCTAATCCGGCTCCTCCGGTTGGCCCATCTCTTGGTCAACATGGTGTACCTCTGATGGACTTTTGTAAGGAATTTAACGCCCGCACCAAGGATATGGGCGACAATATTATTCCGGTAGTGTTAACGGTTTATGAGGATAGATCTTTTACTTTTGTCACTAAAACACCGGTAACTTCCAATTTGATTTTAAAGGCTCTAAAATTGGACAAAGGTTCAAAAGTGCCAAATAAGGATAAAATAGGAAATATGACAAAGAAACAAGTAGAGGAGATAGCCAAGGTTAAGTTGCCCGATCTTAATGTTAAGGATTTGACAGAGGCGGTTAAAATTATCGAGGGCACCGCGAGATCAATGGGAGTAACTGTGTCATGACAATAACTGAAGCCATAGACTATGTAAAAAAAACAGACAGGGCCAAGTTTGATTCCAGCATTGAGGTACATATCGACTGTGATTTAGACAAAAGCAAGCAGGAAACCGTTAGGTTTAGTCTGACTTTACCACACGGAACCGGTAAAACAAAAAAGATTGCCGTTATGGCATCAAATGAAGTCACCGGGGCCGATGTAGAGTTGTTGGAAGGGGATATCGAGAAGCTAGAGAAAGGTGAGCTAAAGCCAAAAGTCGACTTTGAGATGCTTATCGTAGAACCTCGTTATATGCCAAAGCTTGCTAAAGTGGCTAAAATCCTAGGTCCTGCTGGGTTGATGCCCAGCCCAAAAAACGGCACCGTGGCGGAAGATGTCCAAAAGGCCCTAGAGCAATTTAAAAAAGGTCGGTTAGAGGTTAAAACGGAACCAAACGGCGCTGTTATTCATACGGTCCTCGGTAGGAAGAGTTTTGGTACAAAGGCTTTGGAGGAAAATTTTCAGGAACTTATTTCTTCTGTTAGGGCCAATAAACCGGCAAAGGCGAATGAAAATTGGATCAAGTCCGTCTACATTTCTGCTACTATGAGTCCGTCAGCTCAGGTTAGTTTGTAGTTTGGTTTTAGACGATCGGTTGAAGATGCCAATGTTCTCGCGGAGAGCGTGTCTTTTCACCGTCAAGCCGGGTCTGGAATGTTAATCCAGAAAAACTTGGACAACATTTTCTTTAGCTATCAATACGCCCTGATGAATAAGGTATTTTTTTTCTGACGCGGATGCTTTGTCGACTATTAAGTAATCCTTAACCGATGAGATAAGGTTTGCGTGTTGCGGAAGAATATCGAATTCTCCGCGTTCGTTGTTGCTTGTGATTGAAAAGCAGTTACCCGAGAAAAAGGTTTTTCTGGTGCTTTTTACTGTTGCTTGAACTTGGTGTCGTACGCTACTTATCATACTTTTACTATTGGAGGTCTTTCATAGA
>CAZTSS010000139.1:0-1542 GCA_964616765.1 uncultured Candidatus Saccharibacteria bacterium | reverse complement strand
AATAAATCCTGCATTAAGTGTTCTACCTAAAGTCCGCACATACCAGATAATCACCAAGGACAGCATCGCAGAGAATAAAATTCCCGCCCACAAATGGCCAAAAAAATTGTGGGTTACAAACATAAGGACTTGAGAAATCCAATATGAATTTGCCCATTTGTAGTCGGTAAAAGTATAAGAAAAAGTGTTTTCTCGTAAAATCCGCCCGTGTTGGACGATGTACTCGCCGTATTTATAATGCCAGCCAAAATCCGGATCCCCGGGAGCTTTAAACAGGGCAAAAAGTCCAAAGAGAAAAACAGCCACAATAACTAACTTACCATAACGGTTCATTAGGAAAAGCTCCAATCCTCGGGAGTATATGAACCCAAATTGGCAATCTTCTCAAAATGCTTGGTGTTGGAAGTTATTAGACGAAAAAAGGTCCGACGGTATTGCCGAGAACGGAAGAAGTCGATTAGGATATCCGTATCTAAAAGGTACACCCCTTCATTCTCCTGGCAGTTTTTAGGTCGTCTGTTCTAAGCTTTTTCTGGACTTTTTCAAAGTTTTTAATACCGACCCAAGAACCACCAGATTTTTCTGAATATGTCGTCTTCCTTTTATCCAGTATTGCCTCTAGTTGTTGCACATTAGAATTCTATCCAACAAAACTTACAATGTCAATGATTATTTCCACGAACGATGTCCGTAAATAAGTAATCATTAAAATAAAGGCTTTGTATCAAATCCGGCTGATCGGCTTAAACCAGCGCTACTTGTATTTCAGGGGCTTGAGCTTTGCAAAGTCAACCAGTTTTAGTCTCTTTACTACAGAAAAATCCTTGGTATTGAGTGTCGCAAGCTCCGCATCCATAGCTATAGCAGTAGCGGCTATAGCAGAGTCAGCAACATGTAATATTCGCCCGAGTTTTCTCGCTTCCCTAACCAGCCTACCGCCTAATTCCGCCTCCTCCAAACCATAAGATACAACCACAAACGGTGTGAGCAGTTTGCCTATCAACAACGCCGTCTTCCTATCTTCGGCGCTATCACCTGCAAAAAGTTCGTGGACTGTGAGTGTGGAAACACAAAGGTCCCCTGTACTATAACTGTCGGACAGCTTAGTGAGAATTGGAGAACGACCCCGAGTCCTTAGGTTATCTATGAGTATATCCGTATCAACTACTACCATTTTGCCAACCTCTTTGAGGCGGCAGTCTCGCTTATTCTTATGCTCTTGAGTTCCTTGGTCAGCTGTTTGGTATTTTTTATAGCACCGCTGGTTTGCTCAAAAATCTTTCTCCGCCAACCCCTTTGCCTCATCTCGTAATCACTTTCTGGATCAGTAACACTTGATTTCTCTGCCGAATCGGTGCGGGTTTTGGACAATCTTTGGACTCTCTTTAGAGACAGCTTGAATAAATCGTCTGGATAATTCTCTAACTCGACATATAAACCCAAATCTTGAGTGCCGTTTGCGAAATCGGTAAGAACATCGGGCAACCGATTGGAAAGCTGAACGACACTAAGCGTTTGAGGTTCTTTTTGTAATTGTGGCAT
>CAZTSS010000138.1:0-1575 GCA_964616765.1 uncultured Candidatus Saccharibacteria bacterium | reverse complement strand
TTACAGACGCGTTGTATCCCATTGAAGGTATGGAGGACGCCCAGCCGGAAAGCGCGAGATATGAGACCATCTCGTTTACGCAGGGGCTCAATAAGATGGACGGGGAATTAGCTCTAAAGTACGCCCGGTCGCGTCACGGCGATAACGGAGAAGGCACCGATTTTGCCAGGGCCCACCGTCAACAAAACTTGCTTAAAGCGGTAAAAGAAAAAGCTTTGTCTGCGCAAACTTTGTTGGATTTTTCTAAGGTCAAAGCGCTTTATGACCTGTATGCAAAAAATCTGGATACCGACCTTGATCTTTCCAGCCTGCAGTTGTTTTACGACCTAGCCAAGTCAAACAGCTTTAATAGCATGCGCAGTTTAGTCCTGGACGACAGAAGCGAGGGCGAAAACGGTGGCCTGTTGTACAATCCCACGGATTTAACCCTGTACGGCGGAAAATATGTGTTAATTCCTAAAACGGGCGATTATTCCCAAATTCACGCCTATATTCAAAAGTATTTATTTAACTGATGCTAGCCTTAATTTACGGAAAAAACCAAACCGCGATTCGCAACTTTATTTTAAAGACGGCGCAGGAGGTTAAGGCGGTTTCCATTAAAGAGTACGACTTGGACGCAGACTCCGTGGGTGTGATAGAAACCACGCTCCAGCCGGATATTTTTGGCGAGGCGCTTTTGAATGTGGTGGATATTTCCAAAATAGTCAAAGCCCAGCTGGAAAAGCTGTTTGACGCTTTAAAGCGCTATCCGTCGGCAAATTTAGTGTTGGTAAGTACCAAGGACTTGGAGGCGGCATCGCCTGTTATAGAAGTTGTGCGGGCGTTTAAAGGCAAGGTTGTTTCTGCTACCGTCGCCAGGCCTACAGAAGTGTTTAAGTTTTTGGACGACCTGTTTAGCAAGCGCGAGCAAGCCTGTTACAAAAGTCTGCAAAAGTTGTTGGAGGTAGACAATGATCCCGTCTATATTTTGGTGATGTTGCAGTTTCAGTTAAAAAACATTGCGCTGGTTAAATTTGGCCTGAGTAAAAAACTCCCGCCGTTTCAGTTAGCCTCTGCCCAGCGCCAGGCGCAAAACTTCACCCGCGAGCAAATCATGGATTTATACGAGTTATTATACAAGTATGATGTCGCCCTAAAAACCGGAAAAATCCTGCCGGAAGCCGTGACTCTTTTGTTTACTCAGAACATTTTTAAAGAATAAGCTTCAAGTTTTTGTAGCTTTGAGTAATTTATCCCTTATTAATAAAGCTAATACGGCACGCCTGTCGGGATCTAGGTGATAACTGTTTTGTTTTAACTTTGCTGATGCTGTGGCTACGAGTCTAATCTGAGTAGTCTTGTGATATTTTGTTTTAATTTACTGTAAACTATGGGATTAGGACAAGCTTGACATAATAGGGCAGGCTATACATGTAGGACAAGCCAGATAGGCGGAATAAGTTAGGCATGCTCTGGTAAGCTATGCACGACAGGACAAACTGGATATAATCTGGTAAGCAAGATACGACTAGTACCCTAGAGACCCTTTTTTAAATGAACAATCAGGTGTTTTTTGTCAATTTGACATTGTTA
>CAZTSS010000137.1:0-1599 GCA_964616765.1 uncultured Candidatus Saccharibacteria bacterium | reverse complement strand
TGATAAAGTCAAAAACAAACAGAAGCGGGCTTTTTATGACTATGTTGTGGGCGATAGTCGTGCTGGCTGTTTTTTCCCTAGCTAAGTCTAAACTTGTTTGGTATATTATGCCCATCTATCCGGCCGTCGCTCTCTTGGTAGGTTATTTTTACTCGTCGGTGCTAAATTTTTTGGACGGTAAGCTGTCAAAATTTAACTACATTTCCTCGTTTTTTTTAAAGACGGGGCTGATGTATCTAACTGCCTGTGTGGCTTTGATGTATTTGTTTGTGAGTAAAGGTTTGGTGTACACGGGCGACTTGACGGGGGCTCAAGTCCAAATGATGCAGACTAAAGCCAGAATTTACGGACTGGAGCCGGTAGTGTATTTGGACAGAATTGAGGTACCTCTTGCGATGTTTTACGCGGGCGATAATTTCGTAATTACGGACTTTACGCCACTAAAAGCGCAACTATCAGAGTCCGACAAAGCGGGGAACAGATTACTTTTTATTACCAAGGAGAGTAGATTTAATCAGTTGCAGAAGAGTTATCCGACTATTAAATTGGTTGATGCCAAAAATGAGTGGCGACTTGGGGAATTGGTGGCAAAATGAGGTACTTTGCCGTGCTTAAAAAAGTTTCTTTGGTTAGCGCCGGTAATATTTTAAACGCGGTTTTTGGCCTAATTTTCTTGACGGCTTGTGCCAGAGTTTTAAGCGTGCCCGACTTTGGAAAATACGCTTTGTTGACCTCACTTTTGGTTTTTATGTCCAAAGTGGTGGATTTTGGTTCAAACTCGGTATTTGTTGCGGAGTCGCTAAAAACGCAAAATAAGCAGGTTTTAATTACCAGATTTTATATGTTAAAACTGGCTTTATTTGTTGTTGCAGCAACACTTTCTCTAATAAGCCTGCGTGTACTAAATCTTGCCGACAGCGTTATCGCTTTAGTCTTTTTAGCCGGCCTGGTTTTTTACGCGATAAATGTTACTTTGTTTGCAATTTATCAGTCCGCCGAGATGTTTTTGCATGCTGTACTGCTTAACACTATTCCGGCGGTTTTTAAAGCGGGTTTCGGCGCGCTGGTTTTGACGGGTTATTTAACGCCAACTTTGCAGCAATTCTATATGGTATTTTCTTTATCCATGGGTCTTTGCTTGGCACTGTACCTTTTTATTCCCAAAAATTTTAAACTGGGTATCGGTTGTTCGATTACTCCGTCAGCAGTTTTACCTATCTTCAAAACCAGCGCGCCGGCAGGTGTTTCTCAATTAATTTCTCAAGGTTGGCCGGCAATTTCCAACACCATTATTAAAATTTCCAAAGGCTTTTCTGATGTTGGCGTGTTTTATCTGGCCGACAAGATTGCCAATGTGTTTAGTTTAATCTCGCTGTCTATTTTTACTGTCATTCTGCCCCAAAACGCCCGCCGCAAAAAGGAAAACCTCCCCCACGATTTAAAAGAGACCGCGTTTTTAGGCGCGCTAATACTTGTTTTAGCTTTGGGTTTTGTGAGTGTCTCGGGAGTTTTTGTCGGCAAGCTGTTTGGCGACAAATTTAGTGGCTCTTTGTTAATTCTGGATATTCTAGTCATTTCTTCGGCCATCTCCGCCATCCA
>CAZTSS010000136.1:0-1636 GCA_964616765.1 uncultured Candidatus Saccharibacteria bacterium | reverse complement strand
CCACGCCAGTGGCGTTTAAAAAGGCCTTGCCGATTCGTTTGTCCAAGCCCATACCCTCCGCTACAACCTGAACATTAGCTCCCGCCCGCTCACATAGCTGACCAATTTCGTTAATAAAGGAGATTTTTGTGGCCAGCATAGCGTTAGAAGCGTATTTAATCATTTCCGCGCTGCGCAGGTCGCATTCCACAATGGGCGCGTCAAAATCCTTGTATAGCTCCCGCATTAATTTAAACGCTCGCTCGCTTTTTGCTCCTACCACAGTTCTGTTGGTGGTACGCATATCTTCTATTGCTGTACCTTCGCGCAAAAACTCCGGATTAGACACTACATCAAATTCCGCGCTCTTAGGCATATTTTCTAGAATGACTTTTTCTACGCGTTCGTTGGTGCCCACTGGCACGGTACTTTTAGTAACCACGATTTTATAACCGTTTAAGTTGTGCGCGATTTCTTTAGCCACGGCCATAACCGCGGAAAGATCGGCCGCACCCGTTTCGCCCATCGGCGTACCTACGCAAATAAAAATAACATCCGACTCTTTAACCCCGTCTGCCGTGGAGGTCGTAAATTTTAGTTTGCCTTTTTTGACATTTTGGAGGACAATTTCATCAAGTCCGGGTTCGTAAATAGGCATAACGCCCTGCAAAATTTTGCTAATTTTATCCTGATTCATGTCCACACCCACAACCGAATGTCCTTTGTCGGCAAAAATTGCCGCCACAACCAACCCAACATAACCGGTGCCAATTACGCAAATCTTCATATTATTTTTTATAGGCCCCCTTTATGCCTAGAATTTTAATTCTTAAAACATCCCGCGCCATTCTGTAAGAATCCACTATGGGATTTAAGCGCGTGGTTTTAGCAAAAACCCATTTTACCGGAACTTCTTTTATTTTGTAGCCACGGGATTTTGCGATAAACAGGACTTCTACATCAAACGCGCCCAAAAACGCGCTAGCGAGTTTTTTAGGTCCTTCGCCGTAGACCATCAGATCGGAAAATACTGATTTGGCCACATCCGATTTATAAAGTTTAAAACCACATTGGGAATCTTGGATACCTTTTAGCGCCAGAGTTTGAACCCAGAAATTAAAAACCCTGCCCATGATGTGCCTGTAAACAGGCTCACCTTCTCTCCGCGCGCCCAGGCCTTCTCTGGAAGCAATGACAATATCGTAATTGTTGTCGATTATCCAATTGGAAAGTCTTTTAAGCTCTTCCATAGGTGTGGAAAGATCGCAGTCAATAGTGTAGATGTACTTTCCAGAAGATGCCAAGACTCCCGTTTTTACCGTGGGTCCTTTGCCTTTATGCTCATTTCTTATCAATTTAATTTCCGGATGGTCTTTAATGTAGGCTTCTACCGAATCTGCGGTTTTGTCTTTTGACCCATCGTCCACAACAATAATCTCAAAAGCCGGGGCAAAGGCGTTCATAAAAGACAGCACTTGAGTTAGCGTCTTAGTGGCGCGGGTTTCTTCATTATATACGGGTATTACTATTGAATAATCGATCATAATTACTTTTGCGCGGGGCGGTTGCGCCAGATTATTTTACTATAAACTACATAATTCCACACTAAGCCTATCAGGATACCAAGTCCAAAGCCCGTGTTGGCGACTAAAAAGCT
>CAZTSS010000135.1:0-1684 GCA_964616765.1 uncultured Candidatus Saccharibacteria bacterium | reverse complement strand
AACCGCCTGTTTTTGGACCATTTGACCATTTTCCACAGATTGGTTTTGTTGCCTTCAAATTCCAGCTCCAGCTGGCCTTGAGGGTGTTTAATTAGCTTATTGGTCTTTAAACCAAGCAGTGTGGCATGAATTAAGGCATGAAACTTGTAAGTAAGATGGCGCAGGTTGCCCTTAACTAGCATATTAACTTTGTGTTGTTGTTTGACTTGTATCTTTGTCATCCGCGCCTCCTTTTAAGCGACCCATCACTTTAGCAGACTTGATTGGGTTTGTCAAATTCCGCTTATGGCTGATATCATGTGGGAGTGAAGTGCGTCGACCAAGCAAAAATACTTGCCGGTACCAGAGCATTGGTAAGGTGCGACTTAGATGTGCCGGTAGAAGTCGGAGAAGTTACAGAACCCTTTAGACTTGATTTAGCACTTAATACTTTACAATACATCATCGATCAAGGCGGGTTGCCGGTTATTTGCGGTCACATGGGCAGACCCAAGGGTAAGGTTGATCCCGCGCTGTCCACAAGTCAGCTAAAACCGTATTTTGACAAGCATCTTAAGGGTGACTTTGAACTTTTGGAAAATTTGCGGTTTGACGACCGTGAAGAGGCGAATAGTGCGGACTTTGCCAAGGAACTTGCCCAAAAAGCCGACATCTATGTAAATGAGAGTTTTGCCACCTGCCATAGGAAGGCCAGCTCCATAACAGGTTTGCCAAAACTTTTGCCGGCTTACGCGGGTTTTAGATTGATGCAGGAAGTTGGGGTTTTAAAAAAAGTGTTGGATGATCCGGCTAGACCGTTGGTGGCGATAATCGGCGGGGCTAAGTTGGAGTCAAAAAGACCAGTGATAGAAAAATTTGCTCAAATTGCAGATGCGGTTTTGGTGGGCGGTCGGTTGGCGCTGGAGGAGCCGATTGCTTTGGAAAAAGTACACTGTCCGGTGGATTATGTTGATACTAAGGATATTGGTCCAAAAACTTTGGTGGGTTGGCGGGACATGGTTTTGTCGGCTAGGACTATTGTTTGGGCCGGACCGATGGGTTTATTTGAGGAAGAGCGCTACTCGGTTGGTACTAAAACTGTGGCCGGCTGGCTAGCGGAAGCAACAAAATCCGGCTGTTTTACGGTGGCGGGCGGTGGGGATACTGTTTCAGCACTAAATAGTTTTGGTTACTTTGCCGATATGAGTTTTGTCTCCAGTGGGGGTAGCGCTATGCTGGATTTTCTAGTCGACGGCACTTTGCCCGGAATCGAGGCGTTAAACTAATGTCAACTCTAAAAGTCGCTCATGAAAATAAATGTATTGGTTGCGAACTTTGCGTGCTGGAGTGTCAAAGACAACTAGGACGCGCGGGTCTTGCCGGGTCGTACATCAGAATTTTGCGCGACATTAAAGAGGGCGACAAATTTAAAGTCAGCCTAGACCCCAAAGTATCAGAACTAAAACTAAAAAAACTTATCGAGATTTGTCCGCGGGGTGTATTTGAGGAGCAGGAGGAATCGCGTGAAGCCTAAAAAAATTCTTTTTATTGACTTATCTAAACGCGAAGTCGAGGTACGATTGTTGCCCGAGCTTGTTCCGTATGTGGGCGGGGTGGCTATGGGCGTTAAAGTGTATAGTTTGTACCAGGAGTTTGATCCCGTTGTCATATCGATTGGGCCTCTAAATGGCTTTTTTCCTTTTGC
>CAZTSS010000134.1:1068-1687 GCA_964616765.1 uncultured Candidatus Saccharibacteria bacterium | reverse complement strand
TGCTGTTTTAGCAAGTCGGCTGGCTAGCAAGGAAATTATTAGTTACGATAAGCATTATGACCGAGTTCCCAAGATAAAACGGCGCGAGCCTTAGCCTTTTATGGTGAGCGACGGGTTGGGGACGATTTGATCGAGTGGTTTGTAAGTTTGGTTAAAATACGCGGCGGAGGCAATGTAAATAGCGTTGTCAGTGCATAGGCGCAGGGGCGGGATTTTTATCGTAATGTTTTCTGCTCCAAATCGCGCGTTTGCTTTGTCGACCAGATCCTGCCGGAGTTTTTGATTTGCGGAAACGCCTCCTCCCAGCAGGATTGATTTTGCACCGGTTTGCTCTACCGCTTTTAGCGTTTTTTCTATCAAAACCTCCACCACGGCTTCTTCAAATTCTTTTGCAATAGTGGCGGGCTCGTAGATACCTTTTTCTACCAGGCGTTTGATGGCGGTTTTAAGTCCGGAAAAAGAAAAATCAAAGTTATGTTCATGAATAAACGGCCGTGGGAGTTTTTCCGCAAGTTTTGGTCCGGTATACTCGCGCGCGGTTTTAGAAAGATTCGCCCCGCCCAGGTACATGCCTAGATTAAGAAGCCGGGCGACTTTATCAAACGCCTCGCCCGCCGCG
>CAZTSS010000134.1:0-1058 GCA_964616765.1 uncultured Candidatus Saccharibacteria bacterium | reverse complement strand
TCGTCGATAGTTCCCCCCAAATATCCCAAGTCGCCGTGGTTTTTCATTAGGACTAAATCGGTGTGGCCGCCACTTACCACTAATACGATTGCAGGAAAAAGCGGATCTGTTGGAGCCAAAGCCCTATTTGAGGGTTCGGGCGTCCCGCCTTGGCGGGACAGGGACCCGACCCGAGAAGAGGGCTTTGGCGTAAGGGTACTTGGTGTTTCTTGTGAGAGAAAATTGGCATAAATGTGCCCGATTAGATGATTTACCGGAATCAGGGGTTTTTGCCACGCCAAGGCCAAGGTTTTTGCTGCCTCTATGCCCACAATCAACGAGCCGGCAAGACCGGGACCTACGGTTACGGCAAGCGCATCTATTTTATTTTTAACTTCGCCAGGTCTAATCCCATAATAGTCGGCAGTCTTTTGGGTGGTTGACTCTATAACGGGTAAAATAAATTCCGCTTGTTTTCTGGCGGCCACCTCCGGTACGATTCCACCGGTTTTGTGGTGAAGGTCCGCGGAAGACGCAAGCTCCGAGGCGATCTCGTAAACCCCATCTTCCACTACCGCGCAGGCAGTTTCGTCGCAACTACTCTCTATAGCCAAAATTACCATTTGCTAATAATAGCATTTTGGTAACTTCGTCTGGGTTTTGACAAAGTTGGTTAAGTGATACAATTGTCATAATGAGTTTAGTCAAAAAAACCTTGCCCGTTTTGTTTGCTTTAGTCCTGGTTCTTGGCGGATCATACTACTTATTTACCGACTACAGGCCGGATCTTTTTTCTCAAGTTAAAGGGGCAAAAACCCAAAAGTCCGACAGAAATTATTTGGATACCATCCCTCTACCTACAGGTTCCCAAGAAGTTGGCCGGAATGAGCGGGACGGTTTTACGCAAATTACAGCATCCTGTCCAAAGTCCGCTCAGGAAGTCCAAAAATTCTTTAGGAGTGTGCTGGTTTCTAAAGGTTGGAAGCCCAAAACCCAAGGCGATGAGGGGTTGCTTTCTGTAGTGTATACGCGCGACGGGGAGAGGTTGGAGGTCTCTGTTCTTTCTTATGACGACGACG
>CAZTSS010000133.1:0-1697 GCA_964616765.1 uncultured Candidatus Saccharibacteria bacterium | reverse complement strand
GCTAGGCAAAGTATTTTGCGCCTCTTTTTGACAACAAATATGCGTCCTACCCAAAACCGTCTCTTGCTGACATTTAATGCACACGCCCGCTTTACCCAGCTGTATTTTGGCCTGACATGAGTAGCAGATAATCCGCCCCGCACGACCACAAAAAAAGCAGGATTCGCCAAAAATTGTCGTTAGTAGTTGCTCCATAATTCAAACGGCCTAACTAAGTTTAAGTCCGCGCCCAGATCTTGATCTGGACCTGTGTTTAACTCTGGTTTAGGTTTTCCCGAAGTTATCCACTTCCCATATTTCCCCGTTGTTGCCGCACTTCACACTGCTGTGTCCCATAGTATATCTGGGTTTCGTGTCCCATAGTTACTTATACGCGCGGGTGAAAAATCCGTCAAGATCTTGACTTCTTGCTTCACTAGAATTTGTTGTTGAATTAATACAAAAAGCCCAAAAGGTACAGAGGAATAATGTTGTTGTAACCAACTTCAAAGTCGTCAATCAAAAAATGAGTACCCTGCGCGTAATTTCCCAATTTATTCAATTTACTTTTACCCCCTACTTCAAAGATAAAGCCGTCAACTCTAAAATCCGATTCCCCCGGACTTGTCACTTTATACTTAGCCAACAGTTGGTTAGCAACAAACACCTCTCTAAGCATCCCGATGTTTTCCTGATTCACCTCGTCATTATTAATTGCCAAATACAAGTTTGTGTTATTGACATAGAGTTTTTCTGGTTTTCTAACGGAGGCATGGCCATACAAAGCGCTACGCAACCCCAACAAAACACCGGCTTTTTCCAAATGGTCAATATAAATCCCAACATACTCGCGGGAAATCCCCACCGAGCTGGCAATCCTGGAAATGTCGACCATAAACGGTTTTGGCCCCACTGTTAAAGCAATAAGCTTTTGCAGGCTGGGTACCGAGGCAATTTTTAACCCAAAACTTGCCGGAATATCCTCGTACAGCACCTTATTTAACGAGTTGTTAAGTTTGGACTTAAAAGTATCCAACCCCTCTAAATAGTAAGGAAAATGGCCATAAATTAAATAGCTAGAAAACAAATCCAGCACTCTAGCGTCGCCCAGCTCTTTTTTTAGCTGACTTGCCAGGTCGACATGCTTAGCGACAACATCTTCCAGCGACGCGGATTTAAAATCTACACCAAGCTGAAAATACACAAACTCCCTAAACGAAAGTCCGTGAAGATAATATGAAACCACCCTTCGGGAAAGATCGTACTTGCCCTTGTTAATTTCTAAAGTCGAGCTACCAGAAACAATCAGCTGGAGCTCCGGATACCTGTCGTAAATATTTTTTAGCTCCTGCGACCAATTTGGATACTTGTGGACCTCGTCAATGATTAAGCATTTACCGCCCGACTTATAAAACGCGTCCGCAACCTCCACCAGCTTTAGGCTTACTACATCAATATCATCGCCTACCACATACAGACATTTCCTGGGATCATTATAAACATCTTTGTAGTGTTGCAGAAGCAAGGTTGTTTTACCCACACCCCTTGGACCGGTTATCGCCAAACCTTTTTGTGACCAGTTTATTTGGGAAAATAAGGAGCGCTTTTTGGTATACGGCAGTTTTTCCGCAAGCTCTGTTTGTAGTTCTATAAGGCGTTGTAGTTGGATCATAGCGTGCAAAGTAGAGTTTACACTTGTCACCCTTTTTTGTCAACCG
>CAZTSS010000132.1:0-1730 GCA_964616765.1 uncultured Candidatus Saccharibacteria bacterium | reverse complement strand
GATTGGAAAGCTGAACGACACTAAGCGTTTGAGGTTCTTTTTGTAATTGTGGCATAGGGGGATTTTAACCAACGGAATCTACAATGTCAATAACTATTTTACCCGAGCATTCTGCCCCTTTGTAAAGTTTTCATTTTAGCCGAAAGTCTTTTTATGTCTTGTTCGGGAGGCAACTCTTCCGGCTTGACGCCACTTTTACCAAGCATCTCGCGCACATTCTTATTGTTCTTGGTGTGTTCATCCGTAATTGGCTTTTCTCCAACAAGTTTGGAGTTCTTTTTGACATTAAAGCTGGTCACTTGATTGACTAAATCCTTAGCGGAAATTACTACCGCAGGTAAAAAATCGGCCAGTGGACGCTTTTCTGGAACACCAAGCCTGTCCTTCATATCTTGGGTATTTAATCCCCCAAACAGCGCCTCGTCGCCCTTACTTTTTATTCTGGCAAAACCCTGGTGATCAACTCCTCGCTCAAAAATCACACCGGAAAGCTTTTTCTCGGAAGCGGTAAGCCGGCTTCTAGCCTGAAGTCTTTCGTAATCGGCCAAGTGCTGAACAATAACCTCCTGCTTTCTGGTTTGGACAGCAAAATAGGTTTGGGCAAAAGCAATTTCATCCTTTTTTGGGTCGCCGTTTTGGGCTATTAGGTAGCAGGCGTATCGGGTGAGCATGATGTCCTGGACCAATTTCTTTGTATTTCTCCCACTTATGCTTGCCTTCTCGATATCGTGAAAGTTATCAGCAACTTTTTGCTTGGCTTTCTCGCATGCAATTTTGGCTTTATCAACAGCGTTCTGGAAGTTCTCCCAGCGATCGTAGCCAAGCAAAACCTGTAGGTCTCTAGCCGACCAGTATTCGAGATCTCTATCCTTATGTACGCAGGATTCGAAATTTTTATGAAGTTTTGATATTATTTGTATATCCATTCCACTCCCTATAATAGTTATTACGGTAGCAGATTTTGCAAGAAAATGGAAGCAATTAACATTTATACAAACATAGATAATAATGGGTTTTTGTTTTTATTGCAACAAGAGTTTGACTTCGTGACCTCACGAAGTCAAACAAAAAGCGTTGTTAAAGACTTGGCTATTTTTTCACCAAATCATACAGCCGGTTCTTAATAGAAATGTAGCCTGGGGCGCGCAAATTAAACACGGTGCGGAATTTTTCCCCGTCAACCGTCACGCTCCCCTTGTCCGTCCCAAACTTAACTTGCGTCGTCCGGCCGTTGTTGCCGATAGTTACATCCACAGAGCTTACGCTGGAGTACGCCGTCCCCAAGTCATCCGCCTTGGCCTTCATCCCGTCCAAAGAAAACGGATTCCCGCCCCAGCAACTTGTTGTCACCGGAGAAATTCTGTCCCTGTCGCCGGAACTACCCTTTTCCCACACCACCACGGCATTTAAAATGTCGGCCATTTCTTTTTGAGACAAATATGGGTCGCTCCGTCCGCAATTAGAAGAATCGTTGTACGACTTTGTCCACCAAGCTTTATAAAACCACGGCGAGCCACCCTTCTTCTCGTACGCCCCGTTTGGCCAATCCCCTTTGGAATCCCAACCGATCCCCTCAATGTACCCACCAGCGGTAGACGAGTAATAGGCAATAACCGAACTATCTAATATCATCCCTTTTGTGTCATCCACCGCTCTTTTCCAGGCTGACGGGGGGTTGTCGGATTTGGACTTTAAAAACACCTGGCACGCCTGGCTTGTGCAAATGGTCT
>CAZTSS010000131.1:0-1732 GCA_964616765.1 uncultured Candidatus Saccharibacteria bacterium | reverse complement strand
TGCCTTAAATTTTAAGGGTTTCACCGGACCGTATATTCAGTACACCCATGCCCGCGCCAACTCCCTGTTAGACAAGGCGGGTTACGCTCCAAAATCAGCAGATTTTGTCGGACTAGAGAAGGCCTTTGCAAACCTTGATTTAGGTCAGTCAGAAGTTCAATTATTGACAGCACTGTACAAATTTCCAGAAGTCATTTTTGAGTCGGCCACAAAATACGCGCCAAATTTAGTCTGCAACTATCTTTACGACTTGTGTCAAAAATTTAATTCTTTTTATAACGATTCCCCGATTATTTCTGCCCAACCTGCTGTATTAAAAGAGTTCAGGCTTGGGCTTACTTCGGCCACAAAGCAAGTCGTAAAAACAGGTCTGTATTTACTTGGCGTTACCGCAGTTGATAGAATGTAAGAAAGATGGCGTTTTTTAAGAGTCGGACCAAGAAAAGCCTCAATTTTGTAAGAATTATTTCTGCCGTATTGGTGTTAGGTATTTTAGTGTTGGCAGTAGCCGAGTCCGCCAAATACCTTAATGAGGCTAGGGTGCCAAAGTCTGTAACCTCGAAACTAGAGGGACCTCTATCCAAATTGGCCTCCGTGGTTCTTTCTGCTAGGGACTTTACAGGCAGTTTAGCAGACCTAGGGAGTAAGTTTGACGGGGAAGATGCTGATGGGGGGTCGGAGAGTTTAGCTGTGGCAAGTGGAACCTATGCAACCAAAGTCGGCAAAGACCCAAAAAATGTGGCAGAGGACCCGGATGTGGCAGGTGTTAAAAGTTCTCGCTCGCAGGACAGCGTGGGTGCGTTTGAAAGTAGTTCTGCTAAGCTAATTGCGGTCATTGCGGTTGTAGCCGACGCTCATAGCGACTTGGAGAACCTTGGCAAGGCGCTTGAGAAGGCCAAAGCTTTAGGGGCCGATAGGGTGATGTTTCTTGGCGATTATACAGACTACGGGGAGCTCGCCCACCTTTCTGCTGCAAAGAAGGTGATGGATGCTTCGGGACTTAGTTACCACTCGCTACCCGGCGATCACGATTTAGGCGAGACCAGAGACGAGTCCAATTTTAGTAAGGTTTTTGACTCGACTTATGGCACTTACCGAGTAGGGGATATTAAGTTTGTGTATTTTGACAATAGCAAGAATTACACAAAGATCGACGGATCGGCCGTAGGTTGGTTTCAAAAGGAAATACAAGACACCGATCTTCTTTTTCTTTCACAACCTTTAATGACAGCCAGCATGTCAAGAGTGATGGGCATCATTAATGGCGTCAAGGATGTGGATGTTTTTTCCCAGAATAACGAGCTTCTTACCGCCGTTCGCAACAGCAGTGTCCGAGTGATAATCGCGGGGGATTTACATCAATTTTCACAGTTCAATGACCCAGTAAAAGCCGATCTTTGGCATTATAGCGTGGGCGCCGTTTTAAAAACCCAGAGTTTAGAAAAACTTAATCTCCAGTCCCCGCGGTTTTCAATCTTGGAAGTTAAAGAAGACCGGTCCTACAAAGTATCGGATATACCTATTGATTAAGATTTTTTCTGGTGCTACTATAATGTCCATGGACTTTCCGTTATTTAATTCCAAAGCTCTTGCTACAGGTAAAACTTATGACCTTAACGACGCTGTGGGTCGCCGGGAGTATTTTTCTGACAAACTGGGTTCAAAACTTGACGACATCAAAGAGTTTTTGGACCACAACACTTTTGTCGGCTTCATGCTGGCAAAGAAGAGC
>CAZTSS010000130.1:0-1761 GCA_964616765.1 uncultured Candidatus Saccharibacteria bacterium | reverse complement strand
CCTTAGATACGCGCTTATTTCGTCAACTTTATCGCTGGGGACTCTTAGGGTCAAGTTGGCCGACTCGTAAGTCTCACCACGCCTAATGTTACTGTCTATCACAAATCCGGAGACTTGAGTGACTTTTGTTTTGATTTTATCTATGGACTCGGTAACATTTCTAACTAACAGCGAGAAATTAGAATTTGTAATGACTTTTCTGTCAGCGGTGTTTGACGGTGGAATTGGTGCAGACTGTCCAGCTTCATAAGCCATGTCAGAAACCCCAAATGACGGCGCAACGCTCTCTACTCTAAGGGACTTGGACGACTGACCGTAATCCATTACATTAGGTCCAACAATCGATAGAGGTCTGACCACAGATCCCTTGAAAACAAAATACAGAACAATAAGTGCCAAAAACGCTGTTAGTTTGTTAGATTTTATGTAGTTAATTACCTTTGACATTAGATCTCATTAAATCACTAACGCGCCGGCACTTCAACCAACAGTAGCCACAGGCAACATCTTCGGTTAAAAGTCTTTTCTGCTTACTATAAGACCGTCCTCACCGTGTAAAAAAACTGCCGTGCCTCTGGTAGCTCTTGTTTCTGCATATGTTAAAGCATCCTGCGGGCTACTGGTAATGTAATCGGCTTTTGATGAGATGAGGTCGGTTACCGCCCACTTTTTACCGTAAGGAACAACGTGCTGGTTCTTCTTGCCTTTTTCCACGGCTTCATTATATTGACGAATTACTTGATTTCTTTGATCTGTTTTAAGTAGTATTCTTCTCATAGGTCTATTCAATAAATCCCACGCGTTTTATTATATCATCTTCTGACAGCTGAAGATTTTTTAGATACGCGATCTGCTTTTGACGATCATCATCATGTAGTTGTGTAAATTCAAGCCTATCCTCTGTGGTGTACGAGCTCTCTATCAGGACGATTTGAATATCGGGATAATTACTAGCAATCCATAATAAGGTCCTCCGTGATCCCGAATGTGTTTTGTAGAAGTACGCATCGCTAAATTTTCTATCTCTGTTCAAAAAAGCAATAAACGCCCTTTTTAAGTCATCGGGTACAACAGAATATATTGAAATATTCTTTCCAGATTTAGTTATCTGCCTTATCTTATTTTTTGCTCCCAACTCTGTAGACAGTGTTGCATCAAAAATTATTGTGTCCGTTTTTACCAAGTGGGTAGTAAGAAATTCAGTTTTGCCTGAGGCAGTACCGCCACTCATTAAGGTTACATCTTTGTAGCGACTTTCTCTCAGCACTTTGGAAAATAGCTTGTCAGCTTTAGATGCAGACTCGTGATGAAATTTTTCAGCCTTATCGGGAGAATAGCCTGGTAAACTCGTTTTTATATCATCTGACGAAACGATGACCGACACCGGGTTATTATAGCAAAGCCGTATTTTTGGGGTGACCTAGGGGGATCGAACCCCTGACATCCTCCTCCACAGGGAGGCGTTCTGCCGCTGAACTAAGGTCACCACGATATTAAACCAACTTAACCCCCGACATCTTTCCCGCCAGAGGCGGGACATTCTACCGCTGAACTAAGGTCACCATATAAAGCTGTCGCAAAGATTTTACCTTAAAAAGTCCAATTACTAAAGTCCAAAAACCTATCCCGCGATGTAAAAGTGTACTTATCCCCTATTCCTTTGACTTTGTTGCTGACATAATAATTCATGTACGGGTGATGCAGAAAAATTGCGGGATTTTGCTCCTCCATAATTTTTTGAAATTCGTCATAATGCTTTTC
>CAZTSS010000129.1:0-1806 GCA_964616765.1 uncultured Candidatus Saccharibacteria bacterium | reverse complement strand
TTTAAAAATGCCCTCCAACACTATATACAGGTAGATTAAGGTCAAAAACGAACAACTCTCGCGGTGTATGTATAGCTGGCTCAGAACAAAATTTCAGAAGTGTCATAGATATATAGTTCCCGTAAAACAAAATGTCAGAGCTGTCATATGGATAACACCGTTACTACAGAGGTTAAATCTTGAAAAAGCAACATCTTTGTTTTTCGAGGACTATAAGTCCCCGATATTTACCGAAAATCAACAATGCTCTATACTCAAAACCATGAAAAAGAAGATTGTCCAAAATAGCATTTCCGTTTTAGGCATAATATTAGCAATCGCGGTTTTGTATCTTGTCGCCAAAAACATTCAGGATGTAGAGGCAGTTATCTCTAAAGCAGGCTTAGCAGGGCCTTTTGTAGCACTAGTCCTTTATGGACTTTTTGCCCCAACCCCCGTGTCAACCGATCCTATAACCATAGTTTGTGGCGCAATGTACGGACCAGTTTACGGCACGGCGATAGCTTGGCTGGGTAATAATGTTGCGGCGCTTGTTGAATACTACATGGGCATACACATTGGCGAGACTACAAAGTTTGACAAAGAAAAGAAAAAACTACCCTTGGGACTGGATAAATTGCCGATAAACTCTATTCCTGTGTTGACACTGGGCAGAATGATTCCATTTTACGGATCCAAGATAATTAGCATATTAGCCGGCATGTATAAAGTCCCAATAAAAAGATATCTTTGGACCTCCGCGCTTATTAACTTTACCGGTGCGCTAACGTTGTCGTACGGGGGCTTTAAAATCTTGGACTTTTTAAAAAACCTGATAAACTGAAAAAGTACGCGCCGTTCGATTATAGATATTTAACCCTGGGGTTTAGCGGCTTCCTCCGAGCTTTTGAGTTTTAACACATAACTTTCCACAAAAAAGCCCTTTTTAAGATAATAGTCGCGGGCAGAAGTATTCCAGTCAAACACCTCTATTTTAATGTCGTAATCAAAAGTTTTACCCTTTGCAATTATCATGTCCAACAGCTTGCCCCCGATCCCCATGCCGGCATATTGCTTCCGTACAAAGAGTTCCTCCACAATAAAAGCGTAACAACCTTTGCAAAGTCTGGCATAAATATAGCCGGCAGGCACATCGTCCACAAAAGCCAAAAAAACATACGCGTTTCTGTTTTTTAAAGAATCAGTAATTTCTTCTTTAAAATATTCCTGCCAGTCCTCCAAAAAATGCTCGTGCGGTCGGGTAGTATGTTGTTTGTTAAAGTCCTCAAATTCGACATTGAGGTCGTACAAAATCTGGTAGTCGTTTATAGTAGCACGCCGATAAGTAGTTTCCATAGTAAAATGTATTATAATCCTAATCATGAAAAAATTCTCGTCCGACTTGTTAGCAAGAAAAATTGTAATGATTTCTGATTATGTCGACCCGCAAAACTATTTGCCAGACGAACTTGCCAATGAAAAATTGTTTGTTGAGACTTTAAAAAAGGAGATTCAAGAAGCCGGAAGTTCGTTTGACTATTGTGAGATTAAAAAGCTAACTGATCTAAAATCACTATTAAAAAAGTACGACCCAAAAGAAGTTGTGATTTTTAACTGGTGTGAATTTCTGGAGGAAAAAGAAGGTACCGCTCATCTGGTAACCAAATATCTTGAAAAAGAGGGTTATATTTTTACCGGCTCTGGGACAAAAACCCTAAAGCTGACCGACAATAAAGAAGCGGTTAAGAAGCTGTTACTACAAAACGGCTTGCCAACTCCAGGCTACTATGTTGCAAATAATGAACGCGAGTTGAACGACTCTTTGGG
>CAZTSS010000128.1:0-1811 GCA_964616765.1 uncultured Candidatus Saccharibacteria bacterium | reverse complement strand
ATAGCTCGACCGGTCCGTAATCTGTCTCCAAAATTCGGCCTAGAACTCCAAATTCAGAAGTAGCTACGGGTTTTGGCAAAAGTGTGACACTTTTAATTTTTGTTTTAAGCAGATTTATTATTTTGACTGTACTTGACAGATCGGACTTTCTCTCATCCGCTCCAATTAAAAGCATGGATTTGTCCATCTGAAAAAAAGTTCGGTAGTTGATTTTTTGGTTGTAATACCAAAGAGCAGGGAAGGCAAAGGCAAGGACAAATATTGCAAAGTTTTTGTATACATTCCTTTTTGCCATGGTGTTATTCTAGCAGACCTCTGTTGATATTTTTATAGATACGCACTGACGACAAAGGGACGAGATTCGGCTGGGCAGTATCAAAAACCTTAATTAACTCGAAATTCCTCCGATTGTTTATTAAGTCAAAAAAGACAGCCCACTTTGACGCGTAATACGGATACTTATCGACGACTACCTGGCTTTTTGTCCAGCTAACGGGGCGCGAGGACAGAATAATGTAATCAAATAAATCCGGATTTGGCGGATATACAAACTGACCACCTTTTGCTTCATAAGCGTTGTATTGCCAAATCGTAGACAACGGTAACTTGTTAAGTGGGTCTAGCCCCTCTTCTGTCAGTCCAAATTTTGTAGAAGTTTCCGGCAGATTGTCCTTCGCCCAGATATAGGCCTGCGATTTTGGTGTATTTCTTTGAAATTGTTTTAACAGAACAAGGGGAAATCTTACATAATAGGCAGCTATCCCAAAAAATACGATAAAGGCCACTAAAAGTCCCGACGGTCTTTTAACGAGTAGATTCCGGAATTTCTCTGCTGATGAATCTAAACCAAGAAGGGCAAAGATAAAAACATTGGGTATAATAGGCAACAACCACCTATCAACACGCCGACTTTGGAGCGTAAAAAATACTAAATAAAAAATAATCTGCAGAAAGGTCAGCAAGTAAAATTGATAAAATGGTTTTGTAGCACCATCAGTCTTCTTATCTCTTCTAAAGAGATCAACAATTCCCATCAGGGATAGTAATAAAACGGGAAGAGTAGTCATCCAGGAGAGTGCAGAGAGGTATTTAGTGACTGTGTAGTCGGCAGAATCAAAGACTAAACCAGCCTCTTTTATACGCATTTCCAATATCCGTCCGGCAAAGTCGGAGATAAAAATCCAGGCAAATGGATTTGTGACGACAAAGCACCCAATAACAATAAAGACTGATCCAAAAAAGTTTCTGATGCCTCTATTCCAAAGAAAATATCCTAAATATAGGGGAAAAGTCAGTAAAACAGTGACCTTAGTTGATACAGCGAGACCGAAAAATATCGAGAATAGCACCGTACTTAGCGTATCCGACTCTTTAATATTTTTTGTGTGACGGTGTTGAAGGTATCGAAGAAAGAAGTAGTTGGCAACCAAAATTAGAGCGGTAATAATAATATCGTGGTTTAGGTAATGTGCGTGGACGATAAACTTCCAATTGAATACGACTAGAAAGAGTCCCACAATCACACAAAGCTTTTTGTGTATGAAGGATAGACGCTTTAGTAAAAGATAAATCATAGGAACAATAGCGAGACTTACCAAAGCATTTATTACCCGCATAAAGACATAAAGCTCGGTTTTTGCAAAACCAATGCTTAGAATATTTAGTGTTTTGCTGGCCAACATAACTAAAACAGTGTAGATATAAACCGGAAAAGTCCCATACACATAGTTTTCCGGAACCAGTTTATAGATGTCGTTATTTCTAATAATGTCCCTAAACTCGTAGGTGTATCTTATTGCCAACTCCCCTAT
>CAZTSS010000127.1:0-1812 GCA_964616765.1 uncultured Candidatus Saccharibacteria bacterium | reverse complement strand
TCAAGCCCCAGCGTTGTTCTAAAAGATACATCAATTACCAACTATTCAAAAAGCAACCAGCTCGAGTGGTCGCCTGACGAAAAATATCTCCTAATACAGCTAGAAAACGACAGGTATCAGCTGTTTGATGTCGCAAATAAAACCGTGGAAAGCATCATCACCCAAAAACAACTGACCGACTTAAGAACAGAGTGGGAAACAACCGCTCTTACCAAAAAGAAAGCTTTTATTGAAAAACTCGATATCCCGCAGGAACTTCAGGATCTTGCCGTGTCCAAAGACGCCATCTGGGCGCCGGACGGTAAAAAATTTCTGTACAAAAAAGTTGCCGGTGATGCAACCGACTATCGAGTCTATAATTCGGAAAAACCTCTCCCCGTTGGCGAGCAAGTTGACGCTCCGGTTTTCACTACAAAGACCGGAGATCCGCAACCAAAGATAACCTGGTATTCCGACAGCTTCCACCTTATCCTTACAGAGGGAAACATAGAAACTGACAAAAGAGGAACAATATATATCATCCGAATAGATGGCACCAATAAAACGGAAATTTATAACAACACCCTGTACTCTGACCAAGTATTTTCAACACCAAGTGGCGACAAGTTGGTAGTGCTGACATCTTTTAAATCCTCCGGCCAAACCGATTTATACACCATAGGAATTAGATAAACTCGGGTAAAGTGCTAATCCACAAAACGGACAAACACACCTTCTCATACGCCAGGGATTTGTATTAGACATAAAGGAGGCAACCGGAATATCACCTAACCTCTATCAGCTTTGCAGTAACCACAAGTCGGTTAAAAGTTGTCCCCGGCGGGTCGCAGGTTTGGAGAGTCAATAAAGGCTCTATTACCGGACGGGTCAGGGCGTAGGTGTTAAAACCCTTAGAAATCTCTTTATTGACTGTCCGGTAAACAAAGTCCTGATCTTTATAGAAAATGTGTATTTTATCACCCACTTCTAATTTACGGAGTAAATTAAAAACCTGCGCATATTTTCCCAACTCCCAAAAATTTAAGGAGGAATGAGCAAAAAGGTAGACATTGCCGGGCTCGCGGGACGGGTAATCGGAAGAGCCTGCGTGAGCAACACCGGACTTTAAAGCCTCGTTATAGGCTTTCTCGTCCGAAACAGGTACATCCGGTACGATCGGCGCGTTAACACCTAGTTTTTCAATTACAATACCAAACTCCCTGCTTGCGGGCTCCAGGCTTACAGGTTTGGCGGACAAATACCTGGCAAAAACGCTATCCTTTTGCCCGGTGTCGTCCAAAGAATAGCTTTGCCCCTTAGTTTGTTTTAAAAAATACCAAACCTCGTCTCTAACAAACGGCACAACAGAAAGTACAACAAGCACAACACCTAAAACTATTATCGTGTTGGGAACAACCCGCCAAAATGTTTTTTTAAAGCTTGTCAACGACACGCTTTATTGTATACTCAAATCATGCCTAAAATCAAAGTCCCATCTGCCCTCTTTGTCGGACTGATCGCGTTACTTTTAGGGGTTGCAACCAATCAAGCAATGGCCCAAATGGCAAAAGGCATGTCCACCAGCATTCTTGATATTGTTGGAGAGGCCAAAACTGGTCAGATAGTTACCCATAAAAGCGACTCGTACATGCTTGCCAACGAGCCTTTTGATTACGACATCGTGGGAGTAATTGTGGAAATTCCATCTTTGGCATTAATAGACACCGCAAACCAAAACACCAAGCTCGTCATGCAAAAAGGCGAGGCAGAGATTCTGGCTTCCAATACTTCGGGCGACATCAAAAAGGGCGACTATATAACATCGTCAAACAC
>CAZTSS010000126.1:0-1817 GCA_964616765.1 uncultured Candidatus Saccharibacteria bacterium | reverse complement strand
TCCATTAAAAATGACACCCTGTCGCCCTCATTAAATTCCAAGAAAGTCCTAATTTGAATGGGTATGGTAATCTGCCCTTTTCGGGTAATTAGCGATGAATATTCCCGCCCTAATAATTTTTGTAGCTGTAGCTGGTTTGATTGACTCTTTTTCATACTGTACTACAAGCTTATAATGGGTAGGACTGAATGTCAAGTGGTAGTATTTTTTAATACGACGAATAAAATCTGCAGATAAACAAAGAGGGTCCTTGCGAACCCTCTTTGAAAATACGAATCCGTACGGATTATATTTTTACCTCAACACACTTATAGTAGGAATCCCCAATTCTGTGGCAGGGGCACTTACCGTAATTCGTGAATCCGTAGCGCTTTGTGTTACGATATAGTTTGCATTCCAACCACCATCAACATCGCAGTCACTCACAGGAGTACCGTTGTTCGTTAAAGGATCTACAGGAAGCGCGGCGATGTATGTAGGAACAAGAGCGTTGCACAAAGCCAAGAAGTCATCGCTATTCAATGTCCCTACAGTCGGATCGTCGGGATCCGGGTTCGGTATTGCTAGAGTGGTAATGTTGCCTTTGTTGTCAGCACTGTATTGATGGATTGCGTTCAGGATTGCATTTACATCACTGGATCTCTTTGCATTGTTTGCTTGTGCAAATTGCCTGGCTGGATTAATCGCAATCAAAACAATGGCCAGCAAAACAGCAAGAATACCAATAACCACCAAAAGTTCAATAAGCGTAAAACCTGATTGCTTTTTTCTCATATTTCCACCCCCTTTCTAAGCCCAAGGTATGTTCGATTTTGGGCAGTAATAAAACTATAGTTAGTATTAGTCAAGTCAACCATAAAGTCAACCTTTCCTGATAAAAGTCAGAAAGACCAACACACCCAATACTGTCATCAAAATACCAAAAAGCCCCAGCATAATCTTTAAATTCTTAGTATCCTTAGGCGTATTTTTAGCAATGAATGACTGTGGAACAAATCGCCGTTCAAAGTCGCTCAAAAAATTGAATTTCCTGTAGTCGTCCAGATTTTTAATTAATTGATCCACTTTTAGCTCTTCCGGCGACTTAATATTTAATAACGACGCGGGAAACAGAGCCAGAACTCTAAAATACCGCTTTTCTAAAAACTCTAATAACAAGTCGTAATAATCGCGACTTAACACCACCGCGCGTTTGGAAGCCCCGTCCTGAATAATCCGGCTTACGGGCTGCTCAAAAGGCACCGTTCCTAAAAACAGCTCGATTTCTTTTTCATCCTCGTCGCTACTAGCCAAACTCTGTACCGCGTGCTCAAAATACACATTCTCGCTAACTATAACCACAAGATCGCAATCGACAATTTTATTGTTGTCCATCCAATAAGCTAGCGCGTTAATAAACTTTTCCGGGCTGACGATCTCCATATCCTTAACAACATCTTGGGTTAACTCAAGGATGGTTGGCGGTTGATTGCTTTTTGTAAAGTAAGAAAGCGTGTTCCTGTCGACAAATAAAACACCTTTTTGTCTTTGCTGTTTTGATTGGGGCAGTTTCATAGTTCCTGCTTCCAGCTTACCAGAGTAAGCTTGTTATTAGCAAGACTGACAGTAGCAACGATTTTTTTGGTAAACCCGTTGTAAGTTGCCGTGGATGTAATGGTTTTGTTGACAGCATCTCCGGATACGGTTACCGTTACACTCGCCGACTCTAGAGAAGTGGTTCCGCCAGAATAGGTGGGTTCTCTTATCAAGCGTAAAACCGCGTCCTCTGCACCGGCTTCCGCGTAACCTAAGGCTTGAGTGCTTACGCTGTTTTTAGC
>CAZTSS010000125.1:0-1856 GCA_964616765.1 uncultured Candidatus Saccharibacteria bacterium | reverse complement strand
ATCCGGTTTCTTTGGACGATCGTACCACGCAATTTGGTTACTACTCGCATTTGTTTTGTGAGGCGGCGCATGTTAGGCGACTGAAAAGTCAGAAGAGTCATAAGTATCCTGCCCGGCAATTGCGAGACCAAGTTAATAGTTCTAGATCCTCCTGCCGTGTCAACGGTAATAACTCTGACACCATAAAGCCTGTTTGCAAGCCGGCGGATTTTGTTCCCATGAGTGGGTATTTATACACCGTCCGGTTTATTGATGGGCTGTTTCCCATTCCTTCAAATGTGCGCGCGGAGGATGCCTATATTTCAAAAAAGTTGGTCGACATGGGGTACACGCTGGGTTATGCGCCTGAGGCTTTGGCGTATGTTAGGTTTCCCAAAAACTTTGGTGATTGGATCAAGCAAAAAACCCGTTCTTTGGGCGGTAATGTCCAGCTCGCTCGGGTAGCTGATGGTAGTATTGGGGCTTCAGATCATGTCGAGTCGTTTAGCAAGTCGTCCGATTCTCCAACAGTCAACTTAAAAACATCACGGAGCATTAAGCAGGATTTGGCTATGTTACTTTTTCCCCTTACTTTTGCCAAAACACCCAAGGAATTTGCCTGGTCGTTGGTGTTGTACCCGCTAAGACTGTATCTATGGTTTAGAATTTATTACAATCACATCTTTAATCGATATTCAACCGGCATGTGGGAACGGATTGAGAGTACTAAATAGTCAAAAGGCTATAACATCAGCCTAAATATCCATTTATTATCAACATCAATGCGATATCGGCATTAACATCAACACCCCCGCTACTTCATCCCGTATAACCGCCTTTCTATTTTGTTATAACGGCATATTCTTGTGATATTAGAGACATCCATCTTGAAAAATCCGGCGAGCGTTATAAAGTACAAACGGTGGATCAGGGGCCGTGGAAGGCCCGGTGGCCTTACGAGACCCTCAATCTTGCTGGGCGGGTTCGACTCCCGCACGGTCCACCACGCGCCTTGACATCTGTAGTTTTTAGGGCTAGGATAGTTTACAGAGGGTCTCGCTATATCGGTCACGGTCTAGCAAGATTACAAACAAGCTCGCACACGCGGGCTTTTTTGTTGCTGGGGAAACTAGGCATGCTCCTCGGCGACACCATTCAAGATTGGACGCTACCACGCCACCGTTCTTGGCAGAGGTGGAAGGAATCGAACCCTCGCAAATGGTTTTGGAGACCATTGTACTACCACTATACGACACCTCCTTGCTGTGGGAACTATTTTACCATTGTGCAGAAGTTATGTCCCAAAGATACTTACCAATAACTGTTTGCTAATAAAAGGGCAAACTGTGGTGTTACTTGAGTTTCTGCTTTTCTTTATGCGGGGTGGACTTTTTGCATGCGCGACAGTATTTGTTAAGCGTCAGTTTTTCCGCGTCGTTTATCTTGTTTTTAGAAGTCACATAGTTGGACGACTTGCAGACGCTACACTGAAGCCCTATTAAAACCCGATTAGTTTTTTTTGCCATAACTGGGCTAGTTTATCTTAAAAAGACCCAGTTTGCAACCCAACTTGTTTTGCGATTGGTTCAGCGCAGTTTTGGCTTGGTTTAGTGCATCTATGTTTTGGACTAGTGCGCTTTGGTCTAGTATCGTCATGTCCTTGACTCTGAGTTACTGTGTTTTGCTTTGAGTTTAATGCGGTCTTAATTTTGGGGTTAGCGTTTTTCGGCGTGCGGTTTGGTCGTATAGTATTTCAGGGCAATTTTAAATGAACAATAGGCTTGGTTTTTAAGAATTAAAGTTGTTGTTACGGCAAAAGTTATATGACACTTCTACAATAGTTCGCCAATAATTTTTCGCGAACCGTTTTTTGGTTG
>CAZTSS010000124.1:1708-1883 GCA_964616765.1 uncultured Candidatus Saccharibacteria bacterium | reverse complement strand
AGGGCAGGCCCTTTATTATGGAGTCGCTGGACAAAATTGCCCGGTTTAAAGAGCGGTTTCCAAATGTAACTTTGCAGGTGGACGGAGGAATCGCGCAGGATACTTTACCCATGGTTATAGAAGCTGGAGCGGACGACTTAATTGTTGGATCAGCGATATTCAATTCCCCGGACCC
>CAZTSS010000124.1:0-1614 GCA_964616765.1 uncultured Candidatus Saccharibacteria bacterium | reverse complement strand
TAGCTCAAAATGGCTATGAAATCGTAAACGGTGGCGGACCTGGTGTTATGAAGGCCTCCACCATGGGTGCTAGAATGGGTGGCGGAAAAACCTTAGTAGTCACATATCATCCTAACAAACCAAAACGGCATTATGAGGGCACTGATCCTACAAACATAGCTGACGAAGAGATCCAGACTTTGGACTATTTTGACCGCACAAAAGTCATGCTCCAAAACTCCGACTTGCATATAGTTTTTAACGGCAGTTTAGGCACTCTTAGCGAACTGGGCATGACTTGGATCAGCTCTTGGATCCACGAGCCGAACAAAAAGCCCATTATCATGTATGGTGACTTCTGGCGGGAAGTTGTGGCTACTTTAAGCAGGTGCATGCTGATCACCGAACAAGAAACCTCCATGATTACTTTTTGTTCGACTCCGCAGGAAGTTTTGGACTATATCAAGTCGCTTGAGAACAAAATCGCCTAACGCCAGACAAAGTGTATAATTGATTCGATGCCCCAAACTAAGTCGTATTTTCACGCCCAAAATACCCACCTGACGGAATTGGAGGAGATTGCCGTCCAGCTTAGGCAGGATGTGATTAAAATGCTTTTGGCCGCGGGTTCCGGTCACAGCGCGGGATCGTTGGACTTGGCGGACATATTTTCCGCTTTGTATTTTAGCGTGCTAAATGTCGACCCAAAAAACCCCGCCGATCCTAACCGTGACCGGCTGATTTTGTCAAACGGCCATACTTGCCCGATTTTATACGCTACATTGGCAAAAAAAGGGTATTTTGACAAGTCGCTTCTTAAAACTTTGCGCCAATTTGAGTCGCCCTTACAGGGTCACCCGCATATAACTTCTGTACCGGGCGTGGATTTTACCAGCGGACCTCTTGGCCAGGGTTTAAGTCTGGCCTGCGGGATGGCGCTTTCAGCAAAAATGGCCGGAAAGTCGTACAGAATCTACTGCGTTACCGGCGATGGCGAGCTTAACGAGGGCGCAATTTGGGAGTCGGCTATGTTTGCCCCCAACCGTCAACTAAACAACCTAACTTGGATTATCGACCGAAACAACATTCAGATTGACGGTCGTACCGAGGAAGTCATGCCTCTGGAACCCCTGCGCGACAAGCTGGAAGCCTTTAAATGGTATGTGGTAGAAATAAACGGTCACAATATAGAAGAAATCCTAAGCGCCTGCGACCTGGCAAAAAGTATTTTTGAACGCCCGACTGCTATAATTGCTCATACCATCCCGGGCAAGGGCGTGGCCGAAATGGAGTATAAAGTTGAGTGGCACGGAAAGCCTCCTTCTAAAGAGCTGGCGCAAAAAGCCCTGCGCGAGCTTAGGACGCTGGAAGGCCACATAGAAAGCGAGTAACTAATGGCAAAATCAAAAAGTTCGATGAATGTTGTTCCGGTTATTTTAATTTTTGTACTTATTTTGGGAGCCGGCTATCTGCTCCTTAAGGACACCTTAAAACTGCCGTGGTTTAGAAACGACAATACTTTGGAGATTACCAGAATGGAAGAATTTCCGCGGGCATGGCTGACAGACAAAGAAGTCAAAAAAGTAAGGCGGGTGATTGAAAATAAAGCGGAATTGCAGGAATTTTTTGACTATG
>CAZTSS010000123.1:0-1945 GCA_964616765.1 uncultured Candidatus Saccharibacteria bacterium | reverse complement strand
TTGCCTGCCTGGAAAGAAGGTTCAGCAAAGGAGTGGAGAACATCCCCATAAAAGGTCGGGATTTTTACGACCTCGTCTGGTATATGTCAAAAAAAATCGCTCCCAAAGAAGAAATCCTCTTAAAAGACGGTCGAGAACCTTACACTACAGTCAAGGCTTTTGTAGCGCTGTCAAAAAAAATAGAGGGTATTGATCCAAAACACATTTACGCAGACATTTTGAACTTATTGGAAAATCCTTTCTACGCGGAAAAATGGACAGAGACCTTTAAAGATATGTACTTTAGCCTAGTTAAAAACTATGTATGATTTTGACTGACTACATTTACGGCTTTATCGAGGACAACGCTAGTTTTTTTGTTTTACCTAGGCTTATTAGCGGACTTAACGGTTGTATGGATTACATTGGCTATCCCACAGGCATGTGCCAAAATTTGTGGCTAATCCATCAACCGTTCATCTATATTCCCGCTTTTTTGCTGGCAAAGCTGGTAAACCCAGCGCTGGCCTACAACCTGATTGTGCTGGGCGGACTGGCGCTTAATTTTGTTTTTGCCCTGCGGTTTTTTAATAGGCTATTTGGCCGGTTTATCGGGCTGTTACTGGCGATTACTTTTGTTTTTAGCCCATATCTGGCTTATCAAGGCCGGTCGCACTTTGATTTAATCCAGGTCTGGCCGGTAATTTGGTTTTTTCATACCCTGTTTTTCTCCCAAAGTCGCCATAAACCCGTTTTTTTAGGCCTTCTTTTGACGCTCACCGTGGGAATCAGCAATTATCTTGGCTATTTTACCGTCCTTGCCGCCACACTCTACCTGGTCTTTAGCTTTTTGACGACCAAAGAAAAACGGCCGACTTTAAAAACAGCCTTGCCTAAAATAGCTAAAGCTGGAGTGGTTTTTTTCCTAACCGCGCTTGTTTTTATGTTGCCGTATATTAAGTCCAATTACTTTGCCCCAAAAATCCGCATGGAGGACGCAACCGATGTTAGAGCCGTAAACCGCCCTTTTGAGGATTTTGTGATTTTCTCCTCCCGACCCTGGTACTACGTTTTGCCTTCCGTGGACAATCCGTTTTTTGGCCAGTTGACAAAGGACTCGCTAAACCGATTGACCAGCACAGACAACTATCTTACCCAAAGCTACTTTAAAGCAGAGCATTCCGCCAGCTTTTTGGGCTGGACAACTATCGTTTTGGCTGTGGTTGGACTCGTTGGATTTAAGTTGCAAAGACACGACCTTCTCGTCCCGAATCCATTAATTCTCCAGACGACGGAGCAATCTACCAGTCAGCAGACTTCCCCGCCAAAGGCCAATCGATCGCCCAGTCACCCCAACCATATAAACATTCTCGCGCTCTTACTAACCATCATCGGACTTATAACCTTAACCATGCCACCGTCGATTGTGATAAACGGCTTTGAAGTTTACACCCCAAGTTACCTATTGTTTAAAGTTTTTCCCATGTTTAGGGTCTTATCCCGCCTGGGCATTATAATAATGTTTTTTACGCTAATATTTTCCGGCTACGGCTACAAAATCCTATCTGACTCTATGCTTAAGAAAAACATCGGCCTGACAACTGGTCGGGCGATTCTTATTCTCTTGACGCTGTTTTCCGTCGCCCAGCTTTTTGTCCCGCTAAAACTTACCCATGTGGCAACTCCGCCAAAAATCTACGACTACCTAGGCCAAACCGATTCTTTTAAATCTCCCATCGTCGTCTACCCCTACTCCAAAACCAACGAGGCGCTTTTTTGGCTGACAACACACCAAAAAGCGTTAATCAATCCCCGGTTTTACTCAAATAAGGAAACGGCTTTTGAGTCAGAACTTTTTACAAACCTGCTTAACACCACCCGCGGTCTGGAACAAGCGCGCGATTTAGGTGCTAAGTATTTGGTGTATTTTTATGAGGTCGACAACGATGAGAGCGCGGACTTTTTT
>CAZTSS010000122.1:0-1990 GCA_964616765.1 uncultured Candidatus Saccharibacteria bacterium | reverse complement strand
GTTCATAGTAGCTGACGCGGTAGGCGTGCGGGTGTCTGGAGGTGATGGGTAAACCGGCGTTAAGAGTAGCTCTAAACAAAGTGGTAGAAGTTTGGCACACGCCCCCACCCTCACCCAACACCGTGCGACCGGAAGCAATAATATAGGCTGTCGCATAACCCGTCCTGCCACTAATTTCCCCCACAGCTTTATTAAAAGAAAACTCTTCGCCCGGAGGTACCAAAACCCCGTTTAATCTTTGGGCAGCCAAAGAAAGGTTGGTGATTCTGGGTTGGCCGGAACCTGTAAATTTACTCACGCCGGTTCCTAGCAGAGAGAATATACCGTATTCCGAGCCGTCTTTATGTCTTTTAGCGGGATTTCCATCGAAAGCTTATCCTCGCTTTTAAACAGCGCCTTAAAGTCGTCGGCAAACTTGTCCCCGTCAATCTCCAGGCCGTTTTGAATGATTTTAAATTCCGCCACCCGCCCATTGTTAACATTAACAACCTGACCCATCGGCAGGCGGTTAAGCTCCGCCCCAATCTGTTGTCTGACCTTATCAAGCTCGTCTTTATTAAGTCCCGCACTTACTTTGTCTCCGTTTTTAGTAAATTTGACTAGAGTAATAAGCTCGTTTGGCCCTAGTTTGTAGGTTTTTGTTCCAGAAGTCAGCGTTAGCTCCCGGCCCACCAGCTTTTGGACTTCATTTACCAGTTTTTCCAACTCTTTTTTGGTAAATTGCGGATTGTCGTCCTCCACTTCCAGAGCTTTTTGGTCAAAAGTCATGGTGTCAAAGCAAGCTCTAATGGCCGTGTAAATTTTGTCTTCGTCCAGGCTTTTGCCGTAGACTTCCGGTACAACTTCCACTTTGGACTCATCAGTCAGCGCGATTTTTGCGCTTACGGACGGAATGTTTACCTCGCTTCGTATCTCCGCTACCTTTCCGCCCAGCAGGTCTTTGTCGTAGCTGTATTTGGCGGACAGTTTTAGCGGTTTTACCAGTCCTGCCAGCTTGTCTTTTAGGTCGACAAAAAAGTTGCCCGTTCTGCCAACCTCAAATGCCCGCGCCACGCCTGCCTGCCAGTCGTACTTTAAGTCAATAGCTTCCGACTCTATCTGGTAGACTTTGCCGTTTTCTGCCCACAACTTTAAAGTTTTTTCCGTTTGCGACTCTTTTTGGGCGGTTTTTTCCAGCGCTTCCTGTGCCGTCAGTCCGCCAATGTTTATGCCCGCCAGCTCCACCCCTGGGATTATCCTTTTGGCAAAATACAAGTGATAGCCTATAGACAGGACAAAAAGTCCGCAAACCGAGTAAAATACTGGGGTTTTGATGTTCTGCATCCAACCGCGGACTTTTTTGACTACATGGGACTTCACAGGATCATTATACGGATTTGTCGACCTGGAGTCATTAGTTGCTAGTGGGGCGTTTCAAACTTGAACTTCCGGGGGTCGGGTTATCAAGCTATAGTGGGGGTTGGATAATCTTGGTAATGCAGTTGATTTTGTGGTTGACTTTGGGGCTGCGATTTTCCTTCCAAGCCGTACGCCGGTTGGGATGCGGGCCTTCCTTCCGCACCCGATGCCGCTTGAGAAAACCGTCTTTGTGAAATCAAAAACTTTTTAGGATCGTCGCTCATGTTGGTAAAGGAATCCACCATCTCTACAAGCTTGCCGGAGGCCGTTTTTTCAAAGGCGACAGCTTCCGTCCGCACACCCTGACTCCTGGCGTATTCAATCAAGTCCGCATAATCCCCGTCGCCGGAAACCAAAACCATGGCATCGATTTTGGGCATCATCCGCACCGCGTCCATACACAGGCCCACATCCCAGTCGCCCTTTTTAGCACCGCCAAAAAACACCTGCAAGTCTTTGGTCCGCACCTCAAATCCCTGCATGTTTAACGCCTCGTGAAACTCTTTTTCTGCGCCCACATCCGCTTTAATGACATACGCAAACGCCCGCACCAGCTTGCGTCCCGCCACACCCTCTTTAAGCACCTTGCCAA
>CAZTSS010000121.1:0-2047 GCA_964616765.1 uncultured Candidatus Saccharibacteria bacterium | reverse complement strand
CCAACCCCGCAAGATAACTCTAAAGCCAGCTACACCAGCTCCCCCAGTCACCCAAAGAACACCTATATTTACAAAGAGGACGCAAAAATTGACTGGAAGTTACCAGCAAGACAAATCGACGCCGGGGTGAGGGCGTACAACCCGTGGCCTGTCGCCTGGACAACCTTAGGCGACATGCAAACCGCCCGGGATAAACTTGTAGGCTTTACGCAGTTGAAAGACTCGGGCAATGCATCAAAAAAAGTCAAACTTTACTCGACTCAACTTTCTTTGGATGGCAGACTTGGCATCTTACAACTCCAACCAGAAGGCAGAATCATGCTGTCGTGGCAGGAGTTTGTTAACGGCTACCTGATCAGTAATTAATGTGTAAATTTTATATTAATAGTTGACTTTTACATTACATTTTGCTAATCTCATTACATGACCTACACAGTAGCAATCACCAGCCAAGGCCAAATGAGCATTCCAGCTACAATCAGAAAACTTCTAGGTTTTTCCCAACCCGGCACCGCGGTAGCGAGAATTGTAGACAATCGGATGATCGTGGAACCGGTTATCGATATATTCTCCCTAGAAGGAGGGCTTAGGAATAGACTACCTAAAAAATATCGGGGTAAAACCACGGAGGAATTAACTGCGCTTCAGAAAAAAACCGTTACACAAGCCTATGCCAACAGATATAAAAAATCTCTACGCTGACACTAACATTTTTTTGGACTTCTTTTACTCCAGAGATAAGACTAGGTGTACTAAAATTCGGGAGGTGTTCCAAAGCGCTTCGGAAGGAAAAGTAAAAATTATAGTTATCCCGCAGATAGTCTTTGAACTGGTCTATGTGATTGAAAAAACCTATGGTGAAAGCAGAAGTGAGACATATAAATATGTGGCCACTGTTGTAAATTCCAGAGATTTTGAAGTGCATCAAAGAGGGGTGCTAAGTAAAACGCTGGATATTTACAGAACTACAAAATTTGACTTAGTTGATATCTACCTTAGATGTCTGGCACAAAATGATGGGAGCGAGGTGTTCTCTTTTGACAAAGATTTGGAGAGGTTGAAAAACCAATTTTAGCTGGTATTGACCCATGCTACCTTAATTTGAAGCTTTTTCTTGCGCGTCTTCCTTTTTTGCCCTGTTAATGGTCGACAGACAGGAAGTGCAAAGTTTTACTTTTATTTTACGACCACCCCCAATATCCACGCGCTTTTCCCTTAAATTGGGCTTTTGAAAAGTTATCGACCTGTGGGAAACGCGCCTACCGATTAGCCTGGGCACAAGTTTTCCCTTAAGACGGCCTTTTCCACAAATGTCGCATATTCTTGACATAACTTGGGTATTTAACCACAGCCGTGCAGGTTGCGCAAGCCCGCTTCCTTGACCCGACCATAAATGCTAAAATTCCAAAGCTGATATAATGCCTGGATAGCTCAGTTGGCAGAGCAAGGGTTTTGTAAACCTTAGGTCGGGAGTTCAAATCTCCCTCCAGGCTCCAGCTTGGGTGTAGGTTTGTGGCCGGGAACGGTTTTTTGACAAATTAGTGTGACAAAGTATGCCGAGGTACCAAAGTGGTCAAATGGAGCAGTCTGTAAAACTGTTGGCGCAAGCCTTCATAGGTTCGAATCCTATCCTCGGCACCAATCGGTACTCCGATTGGAGACGAGGAGAGCACCCCGCCAAAGGCGGGGGATCATCCTCGGCACCATTTGACAAATCCGATAGTCTGCCGAGGTGAGGATTCGCGAAGCGAACATCACCCTCAGCACCATTCAGAAGAATAAGTCCGCAACTCGAAGTCGGCCTGGGTAGTTCAGTGGTAGAACGCCTCCATGGTAAGGAGGAAGTCGGGAGTTCAATCCTCCCCCCAGGCTCCACGACACACATCCCTCAAGTCAGCTGATTTAAAAATGGGTTTTATGCCTGCTTAAACCGTCATAAGTGTAGATAACCCAGATAACATAAGAAACCTACAATAATGGAGAGGGCGGGGTGGGTTTTTTGGACACGACGCGAATCCGGAGTACATGTGGCTGGATTTGAGAACAC
>CAZTSS010000120.1:0-2060 GCA_964616765.1 uncultured Candidatus Saccharibacteria bacterium | reverse complement strand
AACTTCTTGGTTATAATTTAAATTGGGTGGCTTTGGAACATAATTTATCTCCCGCGCAAAAAGAAACTATTCAGAATAACAAAATTGAAGGTCTTGGGTTTGAGGAGGAATCGGTGCGGTTTTATCCGGAAGGTAGTTTAGCGGCGCATATTTTAGGTTATGTGGCGGATCAGGGGGACGGGACAAAGCAAGGGTATTTTGGTATTGAGGGCGCTTTTAACGGCGATCTGGCTGGTCGACCAGGCAAGATTTTAGAGGAAAAAGACGCTTTGGGACTTTCTGTCTTGACGGGCGGGTTTACTAAAGTCGATCCGGTAGACGGCAAGTCTATTGAACTTACAATTGATCGGACGGTTCAATATATTATAGAAAAAAAGCTCAAAGAGGGCGTGGAGAAGTACGACGCTGGTGACGGGGTAATTATTGTGATGGAGCCGGCGACCGGGAAGATTTTAGGCATGGCAACTTATCCGGCGTATGAACCGCAAAATATGAATTTTGACGAGGCTATTGTGGGGGAAAAGTCCGGTCGAAAGGCTAGGGAGCACAGAAATTTGGCTATCTCGTATCTATATGAGCCTGGGTCGGTAATAAAACCTCTGACGGTGTCATCCGCTATTGACCTAGGTAAGGCAGTGCCGGAAACTTCTTATAACGACCCCGGGTCGGCAGTTTACTCCGGTTATACGATAAGAAATTGGGATGGTAAGGCGCTGGGACCCATGACTTTAATCACTTTACTCCAAAAGTCCAACAATATTGGGGCGGCGTGGGTGGGACATTTGGTTGGTAGAGAGGCACTTTCTAGTTATTTTAGAAAATATGGTATTGGCGGGCTTTCCGGGGTAGCGCTGGAGGGTGAGGAGGCCAGTCCGCTCAGATCTGACGAGGAAATTACCGATATCGATCTTGCTACTATGTCATTTGGTCAGGGAATTTTAGCGACTCCCCTCCAGGTGTTAAATGCATTTAATGTGATTGCTAATGGTGGGGTGTTGTACCAACCGCAAATTGTCCAAAAGCTTATTGACACCAAGTCAGAAACCGTAATTGAGCCCAAAGAGCTGGGTCGGGTTATAAAACAAGAAACTTCCGACACCATGATTGATATGTTAATAAAAGCGGTAGATGGAGGTGAATCAAAATATTTTAATATCAAGAATTATATTGTGGCCGGAAAGACCGGTACAGCGCAAATTGCCTTAGCTGGAGGTGGGGGTTACGATCCAAATAAAACCAACGCCACCTTTGTGGGTTTTTTACCGACTTCCAACAAATTCTCTATGATAGTAAAGCTTAGAGAACCCCAAACCAGCATTTACGCGGCGGAAACCGCTGTACCCCTATGGATGGAGACCGCCGGCGAGCTGGCAAGATACTATTCTATCCCGCCAGATAAATAAATTCTATTCATATTAGAGATAACAGTATTGTCAGAATAAAAATTTCTTGGATAATGGGAGGTGTTGTCATAGCTTAAGCAAGCCGGTGGGCAAATCTTGCGGTTTACCGTGCCGGCTTGTGGGTGTAGCAAGTTATTTAAGGGTTGCGGATTTATCACAATTTCCTGCCTGTTTAACATGAATAAGCGACTTATCGGAAAAGTCGGCGAGCTGATTGCCGAGAAATATTTAGTCCAAAAAGGCTTTTCTATTGTCCAAAAAAATTGGACCTGCCGGTGGGGGGAGATCGATGTTATCGCCGAGCGGGATAATATCCTAACTTTTGTGGAGGTCAAGTATCGTACCTATCCCATAGCGGGCCACCCGTCGGAAGCGCTTAATTTTTATAAGAAAAAAAGCCTTCAGCGGAGTATCAATATGTATTTGACAAAAAACTATATTACCAAGCCGTGGCGCGCGGATCTTTTGTGTGTCAGCAAAAACGGTAAAGCGTTGCGGGTAGATTATTATGAGTATGTAGCGCTTATCTAATTTATGCCGTAGTTACAGCTTTTTGCGACTCTTGCCTTTCTGCGCGCTGTACTATAGAGTATACCTATGACCAAAAAAGTACTAATCGTCGAAGACGACATGGCTCTATTTAATATGTATTCCGTA
>CAZTSS010000119.1:0-2080 GCA_964616765.1 uncultured Candidatus Saccharibacteria bacterium | reverse complement strand
AAGGAAACTGCTTTTGAGTCAGAACTTTTTACAAACCTACTTAACACCACCCGCGGACTGGAACAAGCCCGCGATTTAGGCGCCAAGTATTTGGTGTATTTTTATGAGGTCGACAACGATGAGAGCGCGGACTTTTTTGCGAGCACAACGCTACTTACTAAAATTGACGGCTTTAAGGAGGGTTACAAAGAAGAGCAGATCATTGATCCAAAACCAAATTACCCAGAAATTATAAGATTTGTGGAGACCGGTCCCACCAAAGAGAACTCCGCCATTTTGTACAAATTCAGGTGACTTTTGCCCCAAAATAGTCGATTTTCACCCACTAGAAACGGGTCTATTGGGTGAGATTGTACAATTTCACCCATTAGGGTATACTGTAGGGGTGCAAAATCGACCTATTCAGGAAATAAATAAAGCTTTATACGAGTGGAACTTTTGGGGTGCCGGCCTGCCGACAGGCGTGCCGAGACCCAAGTACACCAACGCAGTGTATAAAAAATACACAGAAGCCAACCAGGTAACGGTAATAACAGGGCCCAGAAGAGCGGGGAAGTCTTTTGTTATGCGCCAGTTTTGCAGACGCTTAATAGGCGAGGGCTTAAGTCCAAAAAATACTTTGTATATGAATTTTGAGGATCCGAGATTAGCAAAACTTACGGCTTCCCAACTCCTAGAAGTTATAACCAACTATAAACACGAGTCGGCAGATTCGGGAAATTTTGTTGTCCTGCTTGACGAGATTCAAGAAGTTAAGGGTTGGGAAAAAACCGTAAGAACCCTGTACGAGACTTCTACAGCCAGACTAATATTGAGTGGCTCAAACAGTAAACTTCTAAGCGGGGAGTTAGCTTCGTCTTTAACTGGTCGACATGTTGATGTAACTGTTTATCCCCTGTCGTTTAAGGAATATGTTGATTTTAAAAATTATTCCGGATCCGCAGCCCAAGATAACGCCTATCTTTTAACGACTTTTTTGGAAACAGGCGGATTTCCCCAAGCAGTCTTGTCCCAAAACCCTAAAGAAATTCTCCTGACATACTGGAACGATTTGCTGGAAAAAGACTTGATAAAACGCTACGCGATCAGAAAAGAAGTTAAATTTAAGGAACTTGCCATGTTTTACCTGACTAATGCGTCAAACCTGATTAGCTTTGGTAAGCTGGAAAAAAGCATGGAGTTAAAATCCACCACCGTTGAAAACTATTCAGCATACATGGAAAACGCCTTTTTAATGTTTTTTCCAACAATTTTTTCTTACAAGTTCAAGGACGCCAGAAGAAATCCAAAAAAAGTTTTCTGTGTAGACACCGGCTTACAAAACTTTGCCGGCTTTAACTTTAGCCAAAATCTTGGATGGAAAATGGAAAACCTAATATTTTTGGAGCTTTTAAAATGTCGCAAGTATTTAATAAAAGATGTGCATTATTGGAAAAACGATCAACATAAAGAAGTGGATTTTGTGATAAACCACGAAGGTGGTTTGCAGGCAGTGCAGGCGTGTTGGGATGCCAGCAATCCAAAAACATTAGAGCGGGAAAAGAGCTCGTTGATGCTGTGTTTAAAAGATCTAAAACTTACCGAAGGTTGGATAGTAACTTCCGAAGTTGCCCAGGAATTAGAGGACGACGGGAGAAAAATACATGTTGTGCCTGTTTTGGACTGGATAGCAAAGCTTGATTAATGAGCTTTGGTTGCGGGGCCCGGATTTGCACCGGGGTCTTCAGATTATGAGCCTGACGAGGTACTACTCCTCTACCCCGCGGTAAACCAAGTTAACTTTGGAATAGTAACAACAATTCCCTAAACTTGTCAAACAGCCGAGTAAAGATTGTAGGTTTCTGGACGGGGGAATCGGGCGGATCTGGTTTAGCGTCTTTATCGCTTGCGTCGGGTAGGTTCCGAGTCTTGTCGCCAAAAACCCCACTGCCACGATCATTATCGGCTCCTAAAAGATCGTCCCCAGTCCCCAACAGGTCGTCCCCTAGAATTTTGGGCTTTAAATACACCTCCTCACCTGGTTTTACCATATTTAGCTTGTTTCTGGCCTCCTGCTCCACAAATTCGGGAGACTTTCTGT
>CAZTSS010000118.1:0-2087 GCA_964616765.1 uncultured Candidatus Saccharibacteria bacterium | reverse complement strand
TTAGCCTTCAAAGGTGACACGGACGACATCAGGGAGTCCGGCGCAATCAAGATGATCAGAATGCTTAGAGGCCAGGGGGCAAAACTGCGCGTGTACGATCCTGCCGCCATGGAAAATACCAAAAAAGTTTTGGGCACGGACGCCATCTATTACGCAAAGGATGAATACGACGCTATAAAAGAGGCGGACGCGTTGTGCATTTTTACCGAGTGGGAACAGTTTAAAAAGCTGGACTTGGCAAAAACCAAGGGTCTTATGCGTGGCAAACTGTTGTTTGACGCCAGAAACTTGCTTGATCAAAAAGCAGTGGAAGAAACCGGCTTTACTTATTTTGCGGTAGGTAAGCGCACCAACGGCTACACCGAGGATGGCGATATCGTCTCCACGGCCATTTTGAGAAATGGGAAGTGAATAGACCACCAGTCTGTGTAAACATTTTTGTGTGGCGGTGGATTGGAGGTGAATTGGATGGTTTTAGAAGAACAGAAAATAAAGGCTCTCTGCATTAAAAATTTAGGGTTTAATGAGATTAATGCAAATTTCTTCGCAAAAGATTTCCCAAGAGAAATCGGTGAAGAGTTGAGCGAAGTCTTTATAATGTGGGTTGAAAAATCTATTATATCCGACAAAGAAATACTACCAGGTCTCTCAATAAAAAAACTTGTGGAAATTCGAGGGTGTAACTTCTTGGAGGCAATAAAGCTAGCAAACAAATTGTTTGACCAAGAATTGAGCGAGGATGAGAGATCCCAGATCGTCAAACAACTACTAACACCAACGATAGTATGGTAGATCAGTGGTGAATATATAAAGCACTCAAAACCTGCTATCTTGGGAGGAATTTGTGTTTTACCAATTTAAAACATAATGTGGGGTTTTGATGTGGTATGTATTCCTAAGTTGGATAAGAAGAAAGTAAAGCCGGCACAGAAAGCGGAGGCTCGAAGGCAATTTTGTGAGGCGATTATCCATTATTGCGAGGTAGCGTAACCCCCAAGATTTTTAGATAAATCTAGGTAAAAGGTTTTTAGTTCTTTCAACGATAAAGGTACCAACATATTGGGCATGTATTCAAATCGTTTGACTTTTATCAAGTCCGAGGCCAAAAGCATCAAGTCGTAATCCCGTCTAAATTTTATGTTCGAAAGTTCGTGCAGGGTGTAGATTGAATATTCCTTTAGCAGAAAATATAAGTCCACAAAATCCTTTACATCGGTTCTTTGACTAATTGCCACGACCTTATTTACTGCAATATCCAGTTTACTATCCACGACAATACCGTCAATCAAGGTTGTCGACTCCACCTGCTTATATGGGTAGTGTGCAAAATCAACCTTCAGATTATAACCATCCGGAAATCGCATCTCATAAATCTGAACATCCCCAACTTCTCGTGCGTTTAGCACAGCGTTTCTACTCTGCGACCAATCGGACACAAAGGTCGAAGTTGTTCGGGAATCAAATTTAGCGAGACTAAAAAAATCCAAATCAACTGACAAACGATGGTGCAGATAATAATGCGCTAACGCTGTACCGCCGGTAAAATAAAACCTATCAACTAATCCTGGTTGTTTAGAGAATTCCCTAAGAAATTCCCGCATTAACGGTGTTAATTCTTCTGCCATAAGAGCATCTCAAATAACTCCCTTTGGGGCGGGAACAAATTTGGAGCTAACTCATCCCAATGTTTTTTAACTTCTGACCTACTGATTTTTTCACCCTTAGGTGGACCGTAATTGATCTTACGCTCCAAGATCTTTAGTCGTCCAGAATGGGTTTTTTTAAGCTCCTCTTCATCATAATCCCAAAGATAATGACTCATACTGACATTTTACACGGTCACAAAAAAATTGCATAATGGCGACATGAACGAGCCAAAAAAGCGGGTTTTGTACTTTGTGCCGGAATTCCCCCGAATCAGCGAGACTTTTATTGAGCGGGAAATTTCTAAACTGATTGAGTGGGATAATTTGGATATAATCGTGCTGTCGCTTGCAAAAGCTACGGGGAGCACATCGGAGGCGGTTGTGGCACGGACGGTTTATAAGCGACTTACTTTTAGCGACTTTTTAGGCGGACTTGCTTAT
>CAZTSS010000117.1:0-2135 GCA_964616765.1 uncultured Candidatus Saccharibacteria bacterium | reverse complement strand
GAATACTGCTCATTGATTTGTCGCCCTGAATATACTAAAGTAACAAGGTGCACGAGATTAGTTTAAAAGCCGAACCAATTTTTGAAGTTTTAGGAATTAGCGTTACCAATACCATTTTTTCCTCTGTCCTGGTGGTTTGCGTGCTCTTAGCTGTCCTCATTATTAAAGCCAGATCGTTTACACTTGTTCCCGCAGGCGCTTTCCAGGTTATTTTTGAGGCCATCTACACCTTCATCGGGGAGTTGTACTCCGGCATCATGCGCAAGGATTACAAAAACTCCGTCCTGTTTTCCCTGTTGTTCTGCATTTTTATCTATATTTTATTCTCAAATTGGTTTGGCTTGCTCCCGTTTGTCAGCTCGCTGATGCTCCATAGCCACGGCCACGAGGTGCCACTTTTTAGAGCGCCGACATCGGATCTTTCTGTTACCGCATCTCTAGCAATTATTTCCGTTCTGCTCACAAATGCTCTTGGCATCTCGTTTGGGGGCTTTAAGTATTTGGCAAAGTATGTTACCCTAAAAAGTCCTATTGATTTTGTGGTAGGCCTGCTGGAGCTAATTTCCGAGCTGGGTAAAGTGTTATCGTTCTCGTTTAGGTTGTTTGGCAATGTGTTTGCCGGGGAGGTTTTGCTTGCAGTTATAACCTCGCTTACTTATGGCGTGTTTACCTTGCCGTTTTTTGGCCTGGAGATATTTGTAGGACTTATCCAGGCTTTGGTATTCTTTTTGTTGACAACGGTTTTTATAAGTGTGGCTATGTCACACGATCATTAAGTTATTTGTCATTACGACAAGAAAGGATGTTATGGAAACCGAATCTGCGCAATATTTTGCTATGGCAATAGCTATGGGTGTAGGGGCTTTAGGTCCGGCCATTGGTATTGGACTTTTAGCGTCAGCGGCATTAAATGCCATAGGCAGAAACCCCGAAGCGGAAGGAAAAATCAGAACGCTGATGATCCTGGGCATCGCTTTTGCCGAAGCCATTGCCATTTACGCTTTGGTTGTCGCCCTGATTATTAAGTTTGTCTAAAGTCTGACGGAGAAAAAACATGGAAAATCTAGGCTTGAACTTACAAAGTTTTATTATCAATACTGCGGTTTTTTTGGCGTTTTTTACCCTGATGCACTTTTTGGTGCTTAAAAAAATCGGTGGGGTGATTGCTCAAAGAGAAGCTAAGATGCAGGAAGCCGACAAGCGGGCGGAGGAAGCTAAAGGCGCCCTCCAAAAAGCCCAAAGTGAGTTTGACACTATTGTCGCGCAGGCCAAAAACCAGGCACAGGAAATTGTCGCCCAGTCAAAGTCGCAAGCAAACGACCAAGCAAAAAAGATATTAGAAAATGCGCAAATAGACGCCGGAGAAATTATTGTTAAGGCGCAAGGAGTTTTAGCGGTAGAGAAGGAAAAAATGCTGGTCGACTTTAAGTCCAGCTTGGAAAAAGCCGTAAAAGAGTCGCTCACCCAAATTTTAACCACTCAAGCCGAGAAGATTGACTTTGATGTCGCAGTGTTAAAGGAGGCTTCAATTAAGTCATGAACGCAAAAAACGCTAAAGCTACAGAAGCCGCGGGCAGACTATATAAGGTTTTTTCCGACACCCAAAGCGACAGCGTAGAAAAGGTCTTTGCCATCTTAAAATTTGCCCAGGAAGCGCCGTTGGAAGAAACTCTGGATCTTTATCGGCAAATCAAGGCTAAATGGCTGACTTTGGCAGAAATTACCACCGCAAAACCCCTGACTCAAAGTCAAAAAGAAAAAGTGGAGTCTTTTATCAAGGCCTCTCTGGGCGACAAGCTGTGCTTTTTGTACGATGCAGAGCCAAAACTTTTGGGCGGACTTAAGGTTAGAGTAGGGGACAATGTGTTTGACGAATCGATAATGGCCAAAATCAGAGATCTGACTCTGGACGGAGGTACACAGTGAACTTTACCAATACCGGCGTGATAAAACAGGTGAAGGACGGCGTTGTTTTTGCGGAAGGCCTCTCTAATGTCGGCTACAACGAGACAGTAAATATTAAAACAGGCGGGGGCGCGGTAAAAGGTTTGGCATTAAATCTTGACGACGAGCTTGTAGGCATTGCGGTGCTGGACGACTTTTTAAAGATAAAGGAGGGCGACCTGGTGGAGGTG
>CAZTSS010000116.1:0-2153 GCA_964616765.1 uncultured Candidatus Saccharibacteria bacterium | reverse complement strand
TTTGTAAAAAAAGTCTATTATTGTACAAATTGCCCGCGCTAATTATGCTTTATTTGGTATTAAAACGGCTTTTGGATATTTTTGGCTCTATTATAGCCATCATTTTGTTTTCTCCAATTCTTATCTTTACAGCGATCTATATTAAGCTAAAATCTCCGGGAGGACCTATTTTTGCGGACATTCCTTTGCGGGTTGGCAAAGGCGGTAAGGAATTTAGATTTTTAAAATTTAGATCCATGATCCCCGGCGCCCATGATTGGTTGGAAAAGCACCCTGACTGGCTGGAAAAATATAAGGCCAATAATTACAAATTGGATCCAAAGGAAGACCCAAGAATCATTCAAACCAAATACATTCATTTTATGCGTAAATCCAGCATTGATGAGCTTCCGCAATTTATTAATGTCCTTCGCGGGGAGATGAGTATTGTGGGTCCGCGGGCGTATTATCCGTTTGAAATCAAAGACCAGGCGGTAAAATTTAATGTCGACCCCCAAGTCGTCCAAAAAGTGCTTTCTGTTAAGCCGGGCATCACCGGACCGTGGCAAGTGGGGGGCAGGTCAAAGATAAATTTTGACAAAAGGATACAACTTGATGCAGACTATGCAGGTAAGAAGTCGATTCTTTACGACATCCTGCTTATTTTAAAGACGCCGTACGCGGTAGTTTCTATGAAAGGAGCTTATTAATGGAACAGAAATTTTGGAAACCTAATAATAAAGACAGCGCGGGAGTTAAGTTGCCTGCAGACAAGAAATCAAAAAAGGGTACAAAGGTTTTAGGAGTTACTGGCGGAATATTGCTGGTGGTACTGGCGGTTTTTGGTCTTGTAGCTTATAAATTTGTAATTGATCCTGCGCTGGCGTTAAAAAGTAGAGTCGACCAATTAAAAGCGGACGGTCAGCTGGCAAATAAAGCGTTTTTGGATCGGGACTTGGTCATGCTGGAAAAAGCTTTTGTCCAGACCGAGCAGGATATTGAGGGTCTCCGGGCTGACAGGGATGCTAAGTTTGCTTGGGCTAAGAATCTGCCAAAAATTAAAGATTTTTACGCCGACTCCGATTATTTTTTGAACGCTGGCCTGTACGCGATTGACGCGGGTCGGGAGTTTTCTAAAATTATTACACCCTTTGCCGACGCAGCTGGTCTAAAAGTTGCTGAAAATCAGGAAGTTGTGACAAAAAGCTTTGCGGAGGCTTTTGCTGACTGGATTGCCTTGATGCCTAAAGTGGCCAACGATATTGATCCATTAGTCCTTAAAATTGAGAGGGTTGGTGACGAATTAAATAAAGTAGACGCGTCCAAATATCCGGAAGAATTTAGAGGCAGTCCCGTAAGGTCAAACATCCTTTACGCTCAAAACACATTAACTAAGCTGGGCGACTACGCGCCGGATTTAAAACAGGCCTTGGTTATTTTACCCAAGGTGTTGGGCGTGGATGTGCCGGAAAAACGCTACATGATCATTATGCAGAATAACGCGGAAATCAGGCCTACGGGCGGTTTTTGGACAAACTACGCCACATTTAGAATTAAAAACGCCATGTTGAATTCCGACTTTACCTCCAAAGATATGTACAGCATCGACTACACCTTGGATGTTATAGATCCGTATACGGACTTTTCTATCGGCATGCCGGCGCCTATTAGGCGGTATTTAATGTTGGAGCGATGGTATGCTCGAGATGCCAACTTTTCTCCGGATTTTCCTACCTCCATTAATGACTTTATGACCAGATCCTACAACAAAGCCATGCAAATTAATCCTGTGGAGGTTAAGCCGGTAGATGGGGTTTTTGCTATTGATACGGTAGTGGTCGGCGAACTATTGGAGGTTACAGGTCCGGCCACGGTTAACGGTGTCGTCTACAACAAAGATAATGTCGTATTGGAGTTGGAGAAAATCGCCTCGCTAGCCTTGCGCGAGCAGTCCAACCGTAAAAAAGTATTGGGTGATTTAATGGAACGGATGTTGGTGAATGTTTTTGAGTCGGACAAAAATTTGTGGCCTAAACTTATTGACAAAGGTGTGGACTTGCTTAACAGAAAGCATATTTTAGTCTACATGAAGGACGCGGAAACCCAGGCTTTACTAGAAAAATACAATTTTGCCGGTCGACTTGTGGATACGCCTGATTCTGACTATCTGGCGG
>CAZTSS010000115.1:0-2170 GCA_964616765.1 uncultured Candidatus Saccharibacteria bacterium | reverse complement strand
TCGAAGCTAAATGGAAAGATCACTGGTACAAAGACAACATTTACGAAGCCGTTGATTTTTCCCCAAAACCTAAAAAGTACATTTTAGCTGAACTGCCCTACCCCTCCGGCCCCTACCTACATGCTGGACACATGATGCGCTACACCGTACCCGATATGTATGCTAAATATCTTTCAATGAAAGGCTTTAATGTCCTTTACCCTATGGGCTGGGACTCCTTTGGACTACCCACAGAAGGCTTTGCTATTAAAGCTAAAAAGACGCCACAGGAATTAATCGCGGACTTGTCTGCAAGTTTTAAAAAGTCGCTCCAAGACATGGGCTACAGTTTTGACTGGAACCGCGAGATCAATACTTGCGATCCAAATTACTACAAATGGACGCAATGGATCTTCTTAAAGCTGTATGAGGCCGGACTTGCGGAGTATAAAGAAATCTCCGTTTGGTGGTCAGAAACTTTAGGCATTTTGGCAGAGGAAGAAGTCATAAACGGTGAAGAAGGCTATAAAGTAGCGGAGCGGGACGGTAAAAGAGTCGAACGAAAAGTGTACAAACAGTGGGTGCTAAAAATGCCACAGTACGCTCAAAAACTGCTGGACGGGCTGGAGGAAACTGACTTTCCCGACTACATTAAAACCGCGCAAAGAAACTGGATCGGTAAAAGCGACGGTGCAGAAGTGTATTTTGATATCTGCGATCAAACGGGTACTAAACTTGACCAAATAAAAGTATTTACGACAAGACCAGACACGCTGTTTGGAGTAACTTTTTTGGCCATTGCTCCGGAACATTCCATAATAAAAAAACTACTGACTAGCTGCACCAACAAAACCGAGGTAGAAAAATACATTGACAAGGCAAAGGACCGATCCGACATGGAAAGAAAGGCCGAAAAAGAAAAAACCGGCACCAAAATTACCGGACTGTACGCCAAGCATCCTTTTGAAGAAGTCGCAAGACAGATACCGATTTTTGTTGCTGACTACATCCTTATGGACTACGCAACCGGCTCGATTATGGGCGTACCCGCTCACGACGAACGCGATTTTGACTTCGCCCAAAAATACGAGCTAGAAATTATTGAAGTAATTAAACCCATCGACGCACCCCCATCACCAGACCAACTACACACCGGTCCAGGAATCATGATCAACTCTAATTCTTACGACGGCATACCGTCGGAGGAGTTTTACACCAAAGCTATTACCAAATTGGAACAAGAAGCAAAAGGCGTCAAAGCAACAACTTGCAAAATGCGGGACTGGGTTTTTTCCAGACAACGCTACTGGGGAGAGCCTATCCCCCTTGTCCATAAGCAAGACGGCAGTATTGAAGCCATTGTTTCAACTACGGACAATAAACAAGTCGACGAACTACTTCCCCTAGTGCTTCCAGAGTCAGAAAACTTTCAACCCGGTCCTGACGGCTCCCCTCCCCTGTCCAAACTCACAGATTGGGTTAATACAACAGACAGCCAAGGTAACCCAGCAAAAAGAGAAACCCAAACTATGCCCACATGGGCCGGTTCCAGCTGGTATTTTTTGCGCTATATAGACCCGCATAACGCCAGAGTTTTTGCCGATTATGAAAAACTTAAATATTGGCTACCGGTGGACAAATATTTTGGCGACGGCGGACACACCACGGTCCACTTACTCTACTCCCGCTTTTGGCACAGATTCCTCTACGACCAAGGCCTTGTCCCTACCCCAGAACCCTACAGCTGGCGGATGACGGGCGGATTGCTTTTAGGACCGGACGGAAAAAAGATGTCTAAAAGGTATGGTAATGTCGTTATGCCGTCTGACCTTGTTGCCAACTACGGCGCCGATGCCACAAGATTGGCCATCGCCTTCTTAGGGCCCTACGAGGAAACTTACCCCTGGAACGAAAACACTATCAAAGCCATGTGGCGACTTGTCAAGACAATGTATGACCAAAAGGAAAAAGTAAAACCAACGGAAAATCAGACCATCAAAACAGCCTATGCAAAACTGGTCGCCAAAATTACCGACATGTGCGAAAACCTTAAAATGAACACGGCCATCAGCGAGATCATGATTTTTGTAAATGAGCTAAAAAAGGTTGACGCCATCGATCCGGAGATTTGGAAGGGCTTTATAAAAGTTTGTGCACCCTTTGCCCCCTTCCTGGCGGAGGAACTGTGGCA
>CAZTSS010000114.1:0-2180 GCA_964616765.1 uncultured Candidatus Saccharibacteria bacterium | reverse complement strand
GACTTATTGGGCTTTTGGACGACTATCAAAACACGCACCCCAAGTCAAAACTTAAAAAAATTGAGAACCCCGTGCTGCGTCTCTTGGTGCTGCTACCTATCCCCGTCATATTTATGATGGTCTTTGGTGTAATTGCAGGTTATATAAACAATCCTTTTGACGGAAATATCGACTTGACTAACATTACCTTTCCACTATTCGGAAAACTAGTCACCCCGCTCCCCTACCTTTTTACTCTTGTCTGGACAATAGCAATTATGAATATGATTTCCTGGTCTAACGGCGTGGACGGCCAATTTGGAGGTGTGGCAGGAATTTCCCTTTTGGTGGTTGGTCTGTTAACTTTGCGACTTGTAGAAGCGGAGCCTGCTCAACTCACAACGGCAAAACTGGCTTTTTTGGCTTCCGGAGTAGCTTTTGGCTTTATTAATCACACCTGGCATCCGTCCAAAATCATGTGGGGTTTTGGGGCAATTTCCGTGGGGGTGCTACTTTCCGCCCTGTCCATAACTTCCAGAGCAAAGGTTGCAACGGCTATTATGGTGATACTTATTCCATTTTTGGACGGTTTTATCACAATTTTTAGACGACTTTTGCAAAGAAAGAACCCGCTTAAGGGCGACAAAGGCCATCTGCATCACTTACTTCTGGACAGGGGCTGGTCGCCAAAAAAGGTAGCCATTTTTTACTGGCTGGCAACGGCAGTTTTTGGAGCTATCGGGCTTTTCTCCGCAGACAAGTCAACCGCGCTGGTAACTCTAACTTTTGGCGGGTTGGTGGCCTCTGTTATTATTGCTTTAAACATCAGCTCGCAATTTAATAAGAGAAAAGTCCAAAAGGCTAAAGCAGAATCAAAAGACACAGAAACGCTATCACAGCTTGGGTAAGTAGCCCCCACGGCAATGGCGCCTGCGTTTGGAGCTTTCTTTGGACATCGGTGAGTTTCTCCACAAATTTAATTTTTGAATCGGTGTAAATGTGAGGCGCCTCCAAAGCGTCCGGCAACACAGAGGCAATACCGCACAAAAAAGTCCGCAAAGCCAAAGCGGAGTCGTCCTTAACCCACAAAGCATACAGCGTAAAAATCAGCCCCACAGCAATACCTAAACCAAAGTCAGCCATAACCGCAACCGGTCTCCAACCCCTTAATCTTTTTTCCTTAGGCGTATTGGAGTAAAAATCCCAATGCGGAGTTAAGTCGCCCAAAAAGTGCATAATAATAGAAAGCGGTACGGCAATTATCGGATTTGGGACGGACTTTGCTATAGCCACGCCCACCAACACATGCGGTGTGAGAAGCATGGATTAAATTATAGCACTAACTCCCTGCGGGGGTTTTGTAATTAACGACGGGATTTTTTACGATCCTCATGCATCGTAGTAAGGGCTTCTCTAAAACCCTGCGTTCTTGTAGCTATCGATGGTGTAATTCCGTCTTCTACTACCAATCTAGCAAACCACTTTAACTTTTCCTCTACAATAGGTTTACCATCGCTCCCTGTTATGGGTCCAAGCCGTTCGATCATGTCGTCGAGTAGTTTCAACTCGTTGCCTCGAAAATGAGCTCCTGTAAAAACTTCTCGATGCCCACCTTTTACCATATTTTTTGGAAAGAACCTGCATCCTACTCTTTCGACCGCATCTCTAAATCCGCCGGTTGATGTTGCAAAATATAATACCTCGGATCCTGTAAATATATCATTGGCTGCAGCAAGGAGCTCCGCTTTGTTATAGTATTTCTTACTACCTTGTAAACCTTCCAAACCATTAATCGCAGCTAAAAGCTCCTCTGGTGTTCTTGCTTCTGCCATTAATTCTTGTGGACTTTTTTCAACCCCATCAATTCTCGTTTCTGGTACTAAACCCCAACGAGCCGATTGCGCAGCATTTTGAGAAACCTTCCCTCGTCCTCCCCACATAATCTTTCCTGTGATAACAATTGCGGACGCGTTATCCCTACCATCAATATCGTTTGCCCGTTGGACAATTCTTGAAGCCGGGTTATGTTCATCTCCGGATACACCTAAGCCAAGCAATGCTGGAAATTCAGGCATAACCTCATCCACCCCATCACAAGATAGTACTATTGCTTGCCCATTCGATAAGCTACCTTTATGGATCAGCAGGGGGGGGGTCTTTCAACAGACGACTTTCGTAGTAAGATCTCAATTCATCCTCAG
>CAZTSS010000113.1:1287-2189 GCA_964616765.1 uncultured Candidatus Saccharibacteria bacterium | reverse complement strand
AGGAATTTTCCAGTCCGGCCACGATAGGTACTTTTTTACCGCACCCCGATTCTTGGAAAGAGACCGCGGCCACCAGCCAGTATGGGATGTTATGGTCGTCAGCCTTTTGGACTAAATACTCCCCTGTTCCGGCCAAAGGACACTTAAATTTGTTAAATACACCTTCTATTTTAAGCGCTCTGGCATCTTGGGCTTGGGTTTCAAAGTCGCTTTGGGTGTTGTTGGGGGCTTTTGCGGTATAGTAGCTTAAAACATTCCCCGCCGATGTTTTGCTAAAAGAGCTTAACAGAAAGAAGGACGAGGTCGTAAAAGCGGAAATAGTTAGTGTTACCCATATCAATGGGGCAATTAGCCTAAGATTGGGGATGTCTGGCCTATTTTTAAACTCTATTGATTTGGGTTGGTTCCTTTTTTTGATCATTCAGTTAATGATGGCATATTTCCAATAGTTTGACAAAAGACATGGAAAAGCTAATTGCTCAGCTGAATTTCAGGATTGGGCTATAATACTGACGTTATGAGGATCTTGGTGGTAGAAGACGAACATAAAATTGCAAATTCCATCAAGCGTGGTTTGGAGCAGGAGAAGTACGCGGTGGATGTCGCATTTACTGGTACAGACGGTTACGATTTGGCTTCTGTTGAGCCGTACGACTTGATTATTTTGGACCTAATGTTGCCAGGCATGGACGGCTTAACACTTTGTAAAAAATTGCGCGACCACGGGAATCATACGCCCGTGCTAATTTTAACAGCAAAAGGTCTAACAGAAACCAAAGTTGAAGGCTTGAACCTTGGCGCTGACGATTATTTAACCAAGCCGTTTTCTTTTGAGGAGCTGTTGGCTCGTATCCGGGCGCTTTTGCGTCGGCCAAGGCAGGCGTTGCAATCAGTCATGCGGG
>CAZTSS010000113.1:0-1155 GCA_964616765.1 uncultured Candidatus Saccharibacteria bacterium | reverse complement strand
AAAGTCCTCAACAAAGACACTATCATCGCTCATGTGTGGAATTATGACGCCGACATTTTGCCCAATACCGTGGAAGTCTATATTAAAAATCTTCGGTCAAAGATCGACGAACCGTTTAAAAACAAACCTTCGTTAATCCACACCATGCGAGGCTTTGGCTATATGTTTGGAGAAAAAGCGTGACCATTTTTAAATCCGCCAGGATAAAACTTACGCTACTTTACCTGTTAATAATTATGGTAATTAGCGTGTCATTTAGCGCTGGTATTTACGGCATTATGAGCCGGGAAATGGAAAGGTTTACCAGAAGTCAAAGGTTTAGAATTGAAGGGCGAATGTTTTTTCCAGACCAAGGTCGACAAATTGCTCCTTTTCCCGATCCGGATTTATTATGGGAACTCAAATCCAGGCTACTAGTTTATTTAGGGTTTATTAATCTGATAATTCTTATATCTGCAGGTCTATTGGGTTATTTACTAGCAGGTTGGACTTTAAAACCCATAGCCAGAATGTTAGAGGATCAAACCAGATTCATTTCTGACGCGTCACACGAACTTAAAACACCGCTCACCGCCCTAAAAAGCTCGTTTGAGGTGTTTTTGCGCGAGCCAAAGCCAAATATATCGGAAGCCCGAGAGGTTATTAAAGACGGTGTAAAAGATGTCGACACTTTGGCAAAACTTGCATCTTGCCTTCTTACCCTTTCACGCTTTTCGGAACCTGACACTGGTGTTCCCCGCGAGTCAGTTGATCTTGCTAAAGTCATTCATGATGTTACTGATGTCCTTAAGCCACTGGCCCAAAATCGTCAAATTAATATAAAACTAAATGTAGCTCCGGCTTATGTTTTGGGAGATAGCCAAAAGCTCGCCGAACTCTTCACCATCCTTTTGGACAATGCCATAAAGTATAGTAAAGAAAACGGTAAAGTTGCTGTAATGCTTACCAAAACCGATGGCCATGTGTTGGTTGATGTGGCAGATTTTGGCATCGGAATTTCCACAGAAGACCTACCCCATATTTTTGACCGACTCTATCGCGCGGATTTGTCCAGAACCAAAACTATAGTTGACGGCCATGGGCTTGGCTTGGCGATTGCTAAAAAGATCGTGGAAGCCCACAAAGGAACTATAACTGTAAAGAGTCAATTAGGTG
>CAZTSS010000112.1:0-2193 GCA_964616765.1 uncultured Candidatus Saccharibacteria bacterium | reverse complement strand
CGTAACCACTTGGCTAACCCTCCGTGTGGCATTGCTATTATACATCACTTTTTGGGTTTATCAGGACGCTGTTTTGTTATACTGACTGTATGGGAAGGCAGGCCAGAAGAAAAAAGGAGCGCAGGCTGGATGAAGCCGTGGCCGATGGTTTACACCCGGAATTCCAAGGAGTTTTGGTCCAAGCAGAAGGGAGGAATCTACCACAGACCCCAATCAAATCCCTAAAGGATGTTGTTGGTTTTTTTAAAGTAAATTTTCATCTTGTCGTGATTATAATTATCCTTGGGGTTATTGGTTATGCTAATGGTCTTAACGGCCAATTTCTTTCTGCCGACGACATCCCCGGCATTGTTAACAACCCCAGTCTGCGGGATTTTGCCGGAACGGCAAAATCCCTAAATCTTACTTCCACCTATGCGTCGGCGGTGGTTAATATTTTTGGTCCAAATCCCATCGTCTTTCACACCGTCGCTCTGCTTTTGCACCTCGTCAATACTTTACTCGTCATGCTACTGTCCTATTTGCTGTTTGGCAAAAAAGTGGCATTTTACGCGTCGCTCATTTTTTGTCTTCTGCCCAGCGGTAGCGAGGCCATTTTTTGGATTGCCGGCATGGGTTATCTTTTTCAGGCGCTACTCTCCCTCCCTTGTCTTAATGTGTTTTTTCTTTATCGGGCGACAGGATCGGTCCGCTTTTTGTACGGATCTGTGGTCATTTACCTTTTTGGTCTGATTTTTATGCAAACGCCGTGGTTGTTTACCATTCCTTTAATGCTTGTGGCTTTGGACTTGTTTTCCGGCAACGCAAAATTGCAGGTTAGGTCGGTTTTTGCCAGATGGAAGCTATACCTACCGTATCTTGTGTCGACCGGCTTATATTGGCTGGTTTTTATGAGTGGTAGGTTCACCGCCCGCGTTACCGCCTTAGTCACCGATTACTATGTGGACCCTTTTAAGCAAACGGGGTTGATTTTTAGACTTCCTTACACTATTTACAAAACCGTGGAGCTGTATCTGGCTCCTTTGCGGTTAAGTTTTTTTCATGAGGAAGCCCTAACCCAGCCGATTTATTATTTTATGGCGACAGTAACGCTTTTGGTTTTTGGTCTGATGTTGTGGTTGTTGTGGAAAAAATCCCGCTACGGTGTATTGATGCTGGCCATAATATTTTCCCTTGCCCCCACCTTTAGTCCCGTGCAGGTGGCTTGGTTCATTGCAGAGAGGTATTTGTACTTGGGTGGCGCGTTTTTTGCCATGATGCTGGGTTTGCTGTTTGTCCAGGTCGACAAAAAAGTCAAAATTAGGAATCTGGCAATGTATTTGCTGGTGGGACTATTGACTTTGTATACGGTGCGACTTGTAACGCGGGCGAATGTTTTTAAGTCCAGCAAAACTTTGTGGACAGCTACCCAAAAAACCGCGCCTACCAGCTACCGCGTTTATAACAATCTGGGAGATGTTTATTCAAATGAGCAGGACTGGCCAAAGGCGGTGGAAAATTTTAAAAAATCAATTGAGCTGGCGCCGGATTACGCCGACGCGATCCATAATTTGGGTTACACCTACATGTTGATGGGGGATTACGCCAATGCAAAAAAATATTTAACGGAGTCGTACGAGAAAAACGGTCGACTTTGGCAAGCGCTGGAAAAACTTGGTCGCATAGAGCTTGCGCAAGGAAACACAGAAAAGGCAAAAGAGTATTTTGACAAAGTCAGACAAGCTAATCCGCAGGTTCAGGGTCTCCCGGAGCTCTAATCTTTTCCGACCGCCCATATATTCCCAGACCCCCTGCATATTTGCATACTTTCATATTTTCGGAAAATATGCAGATAGGTATGAGGCTGGCCAGATATGTAACTTGTTTTAGGGAGATTCACGACCCGCACTTAGCCAGTCACGCGTTTGCGTTTTTGGATTCTGCGTCTGATATCTCTTTGTTTTTGCGCGTCGCGCTTTTTCTTTTTTAACGCCATATTGTGTCGTCCTTTAACTTTGCAAAAACCTCATTAACCTAGCATCAAGCAACCGTCCGGCTTTCCATAACCGATCTTTTGACCTAATGGAGAAGCCACCTAACCGATCAGTTTAACGGAAAACTTCATGTGCTTAACATTGCCGTCCGCATCGGTTATTTCCAGTGTACCGCTTTCCCGATAGTAGTCAACCAGCTCCTGCGCCAACAGCTCGCGGT
>CAZTSS010000111.1:0-2201 GCA_964616765.1 uncultured Candidatus Saccharibacteria bacterium | reverse complement strand
GCCAAAATTGACGCAAAAAAATGCACCCAGGCCAAAAAGGTAAAAAAACCGTGCAGAGATGTGGTAAAACTTTTATTCATCAGCCCCACCTGACGCACCACAATAAAGGCAAAAATCATATACACCACGGAAATTACCATAAAAAATATTTTGCCGATAATCATTAAAAAATTGCTTTCCCACGCAGCAAACATTATTCGCTTTCTCCTTTGATGGCAGAAATTAAGTCGGACAAGGTGTCCTGGACGCGGTCGGGGTTGGGGACATTCTCAAAGGTAATTTCTCTTGATTCTGCCGCCGTCTGAATGGCCACATCCCCAAAATGGAAAGCGATTTGCGCAAAACCGGAAATATTGTTTGTAACATCTTCGATGTTTCTAAGTGGCGCCTCGGAAAAGCGTCTGTGAGTCAAGCCGTAAAAATCTATGTCCACAACCCGTTTGCTTGTGATGATGTAGCTGTTAAAATACCAGCTTAAAAAGTTTTCAAAAAAGTAACCAAAAGTAAAAAGTCCCAATAAAAATCTGGCAACAAAATTGTACGACGGAGGAAGAAGCTGACTAAGACTCGTCCCGCCCATTGCCAGGAAAAAGTCCAAAATAGGCACGGCAAAAAATAAAAGCGCGGTTATAAGGATCCACTTTAGGTTGACGACGATATGCTGGCGCATGAAGAGCAAAATTTCCTCCTCGGTGTCCTGACCGTCAAATTTTACTCCCCGTGGCTTTTTGATAAAAGCACCAAGCAAAGCTGACATATGCCGATTATACCCTGCAGGTTAGTTTCTAACAAACAGCACTGCGGACTCATCGGAATAAGCCTGGCGCCAGGCTGGGCTGGCGGTTAGGTAGTCCAAAAACTTGCTTTCCGTGGAGCCGACTGGGTATAAAATCCAAGCTATATTGTAGTCATCTAAAATGTGGGTGCCTTTTTCCGGACTGTCCACAACGCTAATGTAGTCCTCAAACACCGACTTCCCATTTTCCCGCCAAGAAGGCATCCGACCGTCCACAAAAGTTTTTACTTGCGGGTACTGCCAAATCATATAACCACCCCAACCATAGTAATTAAACACATTGCCAGTGATGTTGTTGGCGAGCGCATAGTCCAATGCCCTACCGGGATAGCTTTGTTTTTCCAACCAATAAGTTTTGTCGGCCGACTGTTTGACCTCGTCCAAAAATACCGCAAAAACAATAAATGTAGAAAGAAACATAAAAAGCATAAAGCCCAGCTTAACTTTTTTGACGACTTGGGGGGTCAGGGCGGACGCAATGTCGCGGGCATAAGGCGTCCAAAAAACTAAAACCGCGTAACTGCCCAAAATTACCGCGATGCGCAAAAAATACTGACTCCGCACCGCCAAAATACAAAACACCCCAACGGCCAGCATATACCAACTCGGAAGTTTTTGCCGGGCGCCTACCAAAGCGGAGGTCAACAAGCCCAAAACCGCGCAGTAAGTGATAAATTGCACCATATTTTCCGTGGTCACCGGCACCCACTCGATAATGTGTTTAAACTGGTAGGGGTGCGACTCTTTAATGAGCGTTTCCCACAGATGCAGACCGTATGGGTTTATGACGGTTGCTAAGATCGACAGCGTAAGGGCAATGAGTGCTTGTGGCAAGAATTTTTGCGGAACCCCTGAACCCCGCCTAAAAGGAAGGTTAGCGACGGTCTCGGCGGGGTGAAGCGGAGCGAGCTGGGGCTGTGGTTGGAAATCGGGAGCAGGCTCTAGCGAGCGTTTCCGCAAAAATCTTGCCACAAACGGAAGTCGGGCAGAAAAGCCTGCCACGCCTAAAACATCGAGTGCATAAAGTCCAAAGATAAAAAGTCCTAAAGTAAAATCGGCGTGGGTGTTTGCCCAGACTAAAAACAAAATCGGCAAAACCCAAAGTCGCCTATTATCCGATCGGACGGCGCTCACAACAGACGACTTAGAAAGTGTGGTGGTTTCCAGTCCAACAGAGTCTTCGGCAGAAGATTTCGTAAAAATCCTACTCTTACATCGCACAGAGTCCTTGTCGGCCAGAAGTAAAACCGCCAACACCATCAAGAAAATAGAGCTAAAATACATAGGTCGCCCCGTAACCCCAGTGCCAGAAAGTTCGATAATCAAAAAAATCGCTACAGATGCCGTCAGAATAAATCCTGCATTAAGTGTTCTACCTAAAGTCCGCACATACCAGATAATCACC
>CAZTSS010000110.1:0-2217 GCA_964616765.1 uncultured Candidatus Saccharibacteria bacterium | reverse complement strand
TGTAAAGCCTTTTTCTAAGATAAATTTTATTATGTGCTCGCGCATGTAAAAACTCTTTTTACTCATGGCGGCAAACACAACTTTTCTAAAACTTGGGGATTCTTTAAAGGTCACTCTTTTTTTGGCCTAGTTAACAAAAGATATAAGATGGGTAATAGCCCTACTGTGTTAACAACTAAAATCGCGATAAACCAGTATTTTTGCGACTTTTTTCCTGCCCGCCACAGCGCCAGACCCTTCCAGATCGTTTCCCAGATGGACGCGACAAAAAGAACCCAGGAGTTAGTCTGAATAAAAGCTTGGATATCTTGCACAGTCAAATTATACTCTCGCGGAATGTTCCTGTATAATTCCCTAATGACAGTCAGAATAAATAAATTTTTGGCAGAAGCCGGGGTTGGCTCAAGGCGACAAAATGAACAGGCCATAAGGTTAGGAAAAGTTAGCGTAAACGGGCGTCCCGCAAAGCTGGGTGAGCTCATAGATCCAAAAAGGGATGTAATAATGTTAGACGGGAAAAAAGTGGTTTCAAACCATAACTTAGTTTACATTATGCTAAATAAACCGGTAGGTGTTATCTCATCAGTACGCGACGAGCGTGGTAGAAAGACCGTTTTGGATCTGGTAAAAATCGGCCAACGAATCTACCCGGTAGGTCGCCTGGACTACAATTCTTCAGGTTTAATTTTGCTTACAAACGACGGGGATATGGTTTTAAAATTAACCCATCCTCGCTACCACTTGCCAAAAAAGTACCTTGTGGAAGTTAAACCCGTGCTGCAACAGAGTCATATTGATGCCCTAACCAAAGGCATAAAGCTGGAGGTGTCCACTACTCTGCCGGCAGAGGTTGTTAGACTAGGCAAAACTAAATTTCAAATCACTTTGTACCAAGGCTTAAAAAGACAGATTAGAGAGATGTGCAAAGCCTTGGGATTGACGGTTGTCACATTGCACCGCACAGATATTGGTCCACTTAACATCGGGGATCTTAAACCCGGTCAACATCGTTATTTGACCAATAAAGAAATCGCGTCGCTAAAAAGGTGCTAAAACCTAGTCCATACGCTACAATACTTGGTATGCTAGATTCAAAGTACATAGATACAATAAAAGCTATCTGTAAAGAGGCCGGGATGGACTACCTGGCGCTATTTGGGTCTTATGCCAGAGGAGATCACACCGAGTTAAGCGACATCGATCTCCTTGTCAATTATAAAGAGGTTCCATCACTACTAACAGAGGCGGGAACGCTGATTAAACTTGAAGATACTTTGAACAAAAAGGTAGATTTAGTGTCGGAAAGGTGCTTAAAGGATAGGATGAAACCATATGTAATGAAAGATTTAAAAGTAATTTATGACGAGAGATAACTATAAATACATTGACGACATAAAAAACGCAATTGAGCGGATATTAAACGACTACACGCTCGGAATGGATTATTACGAGTTTCTCAACGACCAAAAGTCACAGGATGCGGTAGTCAGAAGGTTGCAGATTATAGGCGAGGCGACAAATAAATTACCCGATGAGTTTTTAGAACAACACGGGGGCATCCCATATAGGAAAATTATCGCAATGAGGAATGTCCTTGTCCACGAATACAATATAGTGGATGTAGAAAAGGTATGGAAAACTGTTAAGGAGGACTTACCCGATCTTTTAACTATTGTTAACTCTATCCTAGCGGAAGAACCTGATGAAAATGACTAACTGGATTATTTACGCCCTGCTCTCCGCAATTTTTGCCTCGCTAGTAGCAATTTTTGGAAAAGTCGGACTTAAGGATGTGGACACAAATACAGCAACGGCTATCCGTGCGGTGATTATGGCGCTATTTTTAATCGCGGTAATCCTGATTCAAGGGAAACTCACAATCGTCAAACAAATAGTTATCCAGCCCACTCTCATAATCTTTATAATTCTTAGTGGACTGGCAGGGGCGCTTTCTTGGCTGTTTTACTTTTTAGCCCTCAAGACTGGAAAGGCTTCTCAAATTGTCCCTTTAGACAGACTTAGCGTGATCTTCACCCTTATCTTGGCGGCAATGTTTTTGGGTGAAAAGCTTTCCCTCAAAACTGTTATTGGCGGTATAACAATTGTGGTCGGGACAATATTGGTTGCTTTGGGTTAACATTCTAAATACGCTATAATTGGAAGGCTGGGGGCGATTAGCTCAGCCGGTTAGAGCTTTTGGTTTCAGATAAATTGGTC
>CAZTSS010000109.1:0-2300 GCA_964616765.1 uncultured Candidatus Saccharibacteria bacterium | reverse complement strand
GCGCCATTAAAAAGATGCGCTTTTTGGTAAGTTTGACTGATAATTGCTGAAGCGGGCTGGAAAGGCCGTCAAGCAAAAAAACCGCCAGAATAACAATAAGCGCAAACTCGCGGTGGAGTAAAATTGCCAAAAGCACCAGCGTTGCCCCCAGCACATGACTGCCCACATTACCCATAAATACCCGCGCGGGATAAATATTAAAGTATAAAAACGGCAAAAGCGCGCCAATAAAAGTTGCAACAAATGCGGAAAGTGAATTATACCCAAAAGAAGCGGCAATTACCCAATACGCGCACAGAGCAAAAAAGGCAAGACCGCCGGCAAGCCCGTCCAGACCGTCCGTAAAAGCCACAAAATTTAAGACCGCCACAAATAACAGAAAAATCACCAGCGGATAGCCCCAGCCAATATGAACATCGCCGACAAACGGAAACCAAATATAATCCCAACCAAGTTTAAAATAAGTCCAGTAAGCCACAAAACCTCCAATGGCCGCTTGAATAAAAAACTTCTCGTGCGTTTTAATACCGACATCCGTTTTACTACCTACCACCCGCCAAAACTCGGTATAAATCGACCAGGGCTTGGCAAAAACTGCAGAAATTAGCTTGCCCAATCGGCCCAGATTTATTGTCCCCAAATGATACTCAAAAAAGCCCGGCAGGCCCGATTTTCTATAGACCTTGGACAAATCCTCAATAAGTCCAAAAAGGCCTGCTAATGCCGCCACAAAAACCGGAAAAACGGTTTGGTCTCGTGACCGGTTAAACAAAACCGTCACCAAGCCCACAACCAGAACAAACACCAAACCGCCCATGGTGGGTGTGCCTTTTTTGGCCAAATGCGTCTGTGGCCCGTCGCCCCGCACATCCTCACCCATCTGATACTTGTAGACAAATTTGATCCACAAGGGATACAGCGCCAAACTAATGAGCGCGGCGAGAAATAAATGCAACAGTTGGAGTTCCATTAACGCAAATTATAGACTATTTACGGACTAAACAAAAAAAGTAGCCGAGTTGTCGCAACCCACAGTGTGTTTTTAGACTTAAACTGGTCAAGTCAGACTTATGAGAGCACCTAAAGAGCTAAGGTTTTTTGTAATGTCCTCAAACCCGCTTTCCACAATAGCGTAATTAGCCAGGTGGTTTTTTCCTTCCACAGTAAGTCCGTACAATAAAGCTGGTAAAGCATGTCTTAGGTTAGTGATCGGCATTTTACCGGCTTTGAGTTTGACTGGTCCGGTAATGACTATATCCAAAGAATCCTGGGCGCGTTCCGTGGCGATTTTTGCACCCAGGTGGTTGAGATCCTTAACATAGTCCAGATTAGTCGCCAATACATGCTCCGTTATCTTGCTTTCCCCATCCGCAAAACAGGCCAGCAGCACCGCAAAGGGCGCAAAGTCAGTCATAAAACCCGGGTGCGGAGCGACTGTTAGATTTGTCGCCGTAAAAGGAGTCCCGCTATTATGCCAAACCCGCATGTTCCCGTCAGCAAACTCGTAATTGGCGCCAAGTTTTGACAACCAGTTGATAAACGGCAGAAGGCGGGATCTTTCCAAGTCCAAAAGTGTAATATTCCCGTTAGTCAACAGCGTGGCGACAATAAAAAATGCAGCCTCTTCCCTGTCGTACGGCAAAGCATAAGTCACACTTCTAAACACCTCTGCCCCTTTGACACTAATCGACCCGTCCTCCTTGCGCGTAACCTCCGCACCTAGTTTTATGCAAAACTCAATCAGATCGTCCGTCTCAATGTCTGTGCTGGCGTTTAGAATCGTGCTGTCACCTAAAATAAACAACGCGGTCAACAGTGCCATGTCCGTAAGAACTCTGGATTTATATGGCAAAACGACTTCCGCGCTATGGAGTTTTACCGCTTCCACCAACTGATCCGCCCCAGCGTCTTTAACTTCCATGCCAAACGCCTGCCAAATTTTGGCGTAATCACCGGCTCTGGCTGTTTTTGGCACCATCGCCTTGCCAAATTTATGCACCAACGCCGGCACAATAAACGCGGATGTAGCAATTTTGCCCGCTTTTTTGTCGACAAGTTTAAACTCCGCAAGTCCGCCGGCATTGATCGTAAGGTTGTTACCGCTCCAGCTAACAATCACACCCAGAGCTTCTGCCAGCTCCAAGTCGTCCAAAATAAATTTACACTTAGGAACATTGGAAAGTATGCACTCCTCGCCACTTAAAATTGATGCGTAAATAAGCTTTAAAGCCAAAGTCCGACTGCCGGAAGGCCTAACACTGCCCACAAGGGGAATTCCGCCTTCTATTTCCGCTGTGAGG
>CAZTSS010000108.1:0-2324 GCA_964616765.1 uncultured Candidatus Saccharibacteria bacterium | reverse complement strand
TGGCAAAAAGTCTGACCGAAAGCGCCCACTTACACATGACGGTTAAAAAAATGGTCATCTGGGCATCTCCGGTGCTTGGTAATGAGGGTATTACGGATGTTTCCAGACTGCTTTCAGACGCGTACATAAAAGTTTCTGACGAAAAACTGCTCCCACTGCACAACGGGGAAGTCTTAAAAACTGCTTTGGTGCGAAGGGGCATTAAGCCTTTTCATCCTGGTTGGGTTAAAAAATATCTGCAGATTATTAAGTCGGCCGGGTTTAGTAGCTTGCCAGAGTCTATACCGCAACTATATGTTTACGATCCAGCAGACATCTTGGTCTCAAACAAAAACGCGATTTATGTCAGTAGACTGGCAGAAACTGCTAAGCAGGGGTTTGTCAGCCTGGTCCAGATTAAAGGTGGTGGGCACTTTGGCACAAAAAAGGGTTGGGAAACAGCCATACAGTACATCCAAGATTTTTTGAAGGAGACTTCCTAAGCAGACTCTAATAAGTCCAAACAAAAAAAGAGAAAATGACCCAAAGAAAAAGTAAGTCTGAATAATAAATAAAATCCCGGGATGCCGACCACCGAACCAGACTCCCGCTTAGGAAGATGTGACCTCGGACCCCGCCTAGGGCGGAGTACTCCCGATCTCCTGAAACTATAATGTCGAGAGATACTTTCAGGATCGGTTTAAACGAGCATCCTAGGAATTTTCAAAGCATGGTTATTTAACTCCCAAAACCCCCAAAAGTCAAGAAAAAATTTAACCTAGCGCATTGGAATTGTTAAAGCCCTAAAACTTCTAGGGCTAATTTTATGGCGGGGGATAGTAATCTGGAGATACCGCCGGTTGCGGCCAAAAAGATAAGGATAAAAAGGCCAAATGGTGCCAGCTGAACCCACTGAACCGAAAGTTTTGGCGGCAAGAGGCCGGTTACGATTTTAAAGCCGTCAAGTGGCTCTATGGGTAGCAGATTAAACAAACCCAGGACGATATTATAAAGAATAATTGGGTAAATTAGTCCTCTGATAACCAGTGAAAGTCCTGTAATTGCAAAGCCCTCACCTGGGGTTAAAATTTGTTCAATTAGTTTGACACCACCCGTCAAAAGCAACGCCATGGCAAAGTTACTCCCCGGGCCGGCAAAAGAGATTACCGCGGCGTCTTTTTTTGGGTTTTTAAGGTTGTAGTAGTTAACAGGCACCGCTTTTCCCCAACCAAAGCCAAGGAAGAGTAGGGACAGTGTGCCTAGGGGATCCAGATGCGCCAGCGGGTTTAAAGTTAATCTTCCCAAGTTTTTAGCCGTAGAATCGCCAAGTTTATATGCGGCGTAAGCGTGGGCAAACTCATGGATAGTCACGGAAAGTATCAAAGCCACCGCAATGATCAAGAAAAACGCGGGATTGTCAAAAAGTAGTGTTAGTAGACCAGTCATTTACACATTGTACACTAGATGCTACAATTCAAAAACTTATGCAGGGTGCTGTCGACTACTTAGTAAAGGCTAAGGAAGAGTTTAAACATGTCACTTGGCCAGCAAGACCGCAGGCTACTCGCTTGACTCTTTTAGTTGCGGGTGGTAGTTTGCTAGTTGGACTTTTTGTGGGCGGGGTGGACGCCGTTTTGCTTAGAGGTTTAAATTTGGCCTTAAGCGCGACAGGTAATTGAGGTCTTTGGCCGTGCAAATCAAGATTGTGTAGTAGATATGGTCAAAAGATAGCAGAGATATATGGACGAAGAAACAAAGACAACTGAACAAGGTGCAACGGACTCCGCTACTGTGCACGACAAAGACATAAATATAGTGTCAATTTCTGACATGCCTTCCGAGGGGGCTAAGTGGTATGTGGTCCACACTTATTCCGGCCACGAAAATAAGGTAGCCATTACTCTTAAACAGCGGGCGGCTTCCATGGGGTATCTGGATCGGGTTTTTAAAGTTTTAATACCGACGCAGAAAAAGATCATGGTTAGTGAGGGTAAAAAGCGGGAAGTTGAGGAAAGAATTCTGCCGGGGTATGTGGTGGTTTTGATGAAACTTTCTGACGAAGTGTGGCATTTGGTCCGGTCGACTCGAGGCGTTACGGGGTTCGTGGGGGTAGGGACTACGCCCACACCGCTTCCGGAGTCAGAGGTCCGCACGCTAATGAAATTTATGCAAATGGAGGCGCCAAAGTTTGAGGCTAAATACTCTGTGGGCGACGCGGTAAAGATTGTGGATGGACCTTGGAAGGATTTTATGGGCAAGGTTGATGAGGTAAACGAGGAGCAGGGGAGAGTTAAGGTGTTAGTTTCTGTGTTTGAGCGGGAAACTCCCATGGAGCTGGAGTTTTC
>CAZTSS010000107.1:0-2365 GCA_964616765.1 uncultured Candidatus Saccharibacteria bacterium | reverse complement strand
GCTGAAGCAGTAATATCCGTTGCAGTTGTAATAACCACAAAATGCCAGTTGCTATCCGGCACGGTTGACGAAACAACCCCGTCCACATACACCGTTCCGGTAATGCCGGTTAAAGTAATTGCCCCTGCCCCACTTATAGCAACATACTGCGTACCATTAAAGTCCATAATATTGCCCCCCGTAGTGCCGGAAAGCCAAAAACTAACCGTTTGCACACCGGCGCCAATGTTACCGGCATCCAAATAAAATGCCCCGCCTGTGTTGTAGCCTTGGTTAAACTTGGCAGTCTCATACCCCGCATACGCTTTTTGACTGTATGCAAGTGAAAACACCCCAGCTCCCAATATAAAGCCTGCCACCATCAGTACCCGGCACAGCGCAACCCGCAAATTCCACGCATTGGCGTAACTGGTGTAGTTCATAAAACACCGCACCCCGGCGCCATATTTATTGCGCGCCATAAAACCAGCGTCAACCAATTTTTTATCTTGCGCCATTCTAGTAACAAATCGCTTTACCGTAGACTTGAACAAAATCTCTGATCCTCTCTTTGGTAGTATGAAGTAGTTCTTTAGCAGGACCCAAAATCAAAAAGTCGTCCATGTACCTAATGTAAAGTTTTTGATGTAGGTCGTGCTTTATAAACCGGTCTAGCCTGGTTAAGTAAATATTGGCAAAAAGTTGACTGGTTAAATTACCTATGGGTATGCCCGCTTTCTGCCCGTTTGGCAAAACCTTGGCAAAAGTGCTGGCCAAAACAAGCTTTAGCAAATCCAGAGTTTTTTGATCAGCGAGTTTGTCACTTAGCATCCGCATTAACACTCCGTGGTCGATGCTGTCAAAATATTTAGAAATGTCGCACTGCAGACAGTATTTGGCTTTGGACGACTTTGTCATACGGCGTAAATTTTTAACGGCTAGATGTGTACCTTTACCCTTTCTACAAGCGTAACTATGGTAGATAAACGATTTATCAAATATAGGTTCTACTACGGCATAAATAGCGTGATGGACTACCCTATCTCTAAAGGAAGCTGCTTTAATCAAACGCTTTTTAGAGTCGCTCACCATAAACTCACGGTACGAGCCGTGGGTGTAAGTTTGATTCATAAGCTCGCTCTGCAGGGTTGCCAGGTTTTGCTCTAAATTTGCTGTAAATGCCATAACTTCCTTGTTATAGCGCTTACCCTTGCGGGCTTTTAAGTACGCCTTGTACAGGTTTTCCTGCGAACATATTTGGTTGTATAGGTTATTGTAGGTCTTCATTTTTTTCTCTTTTTATTACATGTCTTTTCTTTCTAGTCCGCCGAACGCCCTGCTATCCTTTTGCTTATTCCTTTTTGGCTACATGGACTAGGCTCACCAAGAGAAAAGAGCTTTTGGGCTTTGCGAAACAATGCCCTACCGGTACTTTTCTCTTGGTATAAGCCCGTATTTTGCTCTAAAACTTGCGCTCTAAAGCAAGGAAGCTGGTCCGTAATAGTTGTGGCGCGCGCTAATCCGCTTGCGGATGTTGCTCCGGCCAGCCCGCCATTGGCGGAAAAATTACCCGACGCAGCGGAACCCAATGTTGCTATTAGAGTTCGCCGGCCCGTTGTTGAGGTTGCCTGCAAACACTCCGGCATTGGAAGTGTTGTTCCAATTGCCACCGCGGATGAGGGCAACGCAACAAAGGCGTTAATAACCATCTCCCTCCTGCCTGGTAAGGGCAGGAGCAAACCCGCCTGCTTTGACGCTTGCAGACGGACTCACTCCCGCGCTGACTCTTAACCAACCTCCCAACATCCTGCCCACTTCTGACAGCAGTTCTGCAGAATATAACCATTGTCTTGTAGATAAAAACTTAAGATCGTGCGCCAGCCTAAAAAGGTATTTTGCCTGATCCAGCTCCATGCTGACTTTTTTGAGCGCAGGCGTTTTGTCGTACAAGGAATTTGCCTCAATAATACCCTTTAGCACCTCAAGCAAAGCGTTTTGGATCTGCTGACCCAGCACAAACCTTTGCTTGGCGGGAAAGTTGCTTACCACCGGGTACGCCCATAAGATAAGCTCGTAATGCTTAGTTAAAATTTTAAGTTCCTTGTAGGTTGTTTTCATACACTTCCTTTTTTAGCTTTTTGTGTTTTCTTAACTATTTTCATTTTTATTCTTCCTTGTTTGGTCATCTTTACCTTTTTTAATTTTTATAAACAGCTTTTTTTGTTGTTTCCTTTCTCTTTTCTGGCTCATTGGTTTAAAACCAGATTTTTAGATTCCAGATGCCCCGCCTCCGGCGGGGACAGCCAGAGTCCTTAACTATTACCTGACGCAGCGGAACCCAATGTGGCTACTAGAGTACGCCGGCCCGTAGCTGAGGAGGCCAGCA
>CAZTSS010000106.1:0-2367 GCA_964616765.1 uncultured Candidatus Saccharibacteria bacterium | reverse complement strand
TTGTCGGATTTGGACTTTAAAAACACCTGGCACGCCTGGCTTGTGCAAATGGTCTTACCGTCCTTAGCATATCTGTAAGCATAAGTACGACCGGCTATCGCCTGGGCTTTTAACGCGTCACTTGGCCAGGTTGACGGCATCTCCGCCAGTCCATATAAATACTTTTGCATGTCCATTTTGCCCACACCAGAAACAGAGATACTCGGCATGTCCACCTTTTTAACCCCCGCCTTATAATAAAATTTTAAAATTGCCTTGTAGTCCTGCCCGCTTTCCGCCCGCCCCTTAGCCCCGTACTGACTCATACCTTTATAGTGCGTGTACGCGCCGTAACTTATAGCCACATATGCCGGACTAAATTTAGGCGACGGCAGTTTTGCCTCGGGAGGCTCATAATCCCCTACACTCCCGCTATCCCCGCCGGACTTTTCCGCCAAAATTTGCTGTTGCTTGGCAGAAAGTTCCGCCAACGCTTTTTCGTACGACACTTCCTTTTTCTCCAAGTCCGCCAAGTCCGCCTGCGCGTCCCGCTTTTTTGCGTCAATGTCCGCCTTTAAAGATAGCAATTTTCTTTGGGACGACTCTAAACTAGCCCGCAACTCGCCGGCCTCTTTTTTGTCGCCCTCAAAGTCCGCAATCTCCACATTTAAAGAAATTATGGATTTAACAGCCTCCCGCCCCACCGAGTCCTCAAAAATATCCTGAATGGCAAAAACCTGCCCGCCTGCTAACTTAGCGGACTCACCACTTGCCCCCATAACATTTCCGTCAAAAAAACTTTTTCCACCCGCAAGCAAAAGCTCCAACACAGAAGGCCTGCCAAATTTATAAAAATCCCGCACAATGGTGTTGCGCACCTCCGTCTTTTTAGCCAGCGAGCCCCGCCGGTCGGCTAAATTTTCCTCAATTACCGCAAGCTCGGCGCTGACTTTGGCAATGTCTTTTTTGAGCGACTCGATTTGCGCGTCCGTGACGGAAAGTTTTGCTAAAAAGTCTTTGAGTTGGGCGTCAATAGTGTCTTGCTGGACGCGGATTTTGTCCAGTTTGGAACTGTATTTTTCTATCTCTTTGGCGCATTCTTCCACGGAGTCACAGTCTTCCGAGGCGTGGGCTTTGGTGGACATATCGAACGACGAATTTTCTGAATCAAAAAATCTAGCGAGCGACAACAGGACAACCAATAAAACAAGAAAAAAAAGTGCGAAAGAAACGGAGTTTTTAGACTTAAATGAATTTGTGATTCTCTTGGGCAGGTTTTTCTTGTGTTCGGGCATGATGCTCCAATTATAGCAACATTTATCCGCGGGCATTGACTAACCACTCAAACACAAGGATAATCTTAGTTGAAGTGAAAAAACTAATACCCACAATATTGCTGTTACTGCTAGCTTTTGTTATACAAACACATACGCGAGATGCATACGCGGGTGGGGCTTGTACCTGCACGGATCCTGCCGATGCAAGTACCTGCATACCCCCCGGCGCCGGAACAGATGACTGCTGTATGCATCCCCAAGGCTGGGCTTTAAGTAGCTGTGAGCCAGGTAAGTTCCCACGACTTAAAAACGGCCTTACCGAATGCGAGTGTGTGTTAGCTAATACCGAACTATCCGATCTATTTTCTATCATCAACGGTATCATGCTCCCCATCGTCATAATCGTAGGCATGTTTATTATCGTCCTGGCGGGCTATAAGATCTTAACCAGTCAGGGTAACCCCCAAGAACTGCAAACAGGCAAAGAAAACTTGACATCCGCCATAATTGGCTTAATATTTGTGTTAATGGCCGTTTCCATCTTGAGGGTAATCATAAAAGCCCTCATTACGGGAGACCAGGATCCATTTTAATTAGTTATGGGCGGAAAGCGACAATTTTTGTTCTAACGCTAAGAAGGGAGGTGTACTTTGATGATTATTGAAAAAATTAAAGACCTTATTGTTAGTCAAGCAGTTGCAGCCACACCAACCACAGTAAATAGAGTTACCCTGCCGTTCAATGATTTGGCGGATGTATTTGGTTTCCTTATCAACGTAGTATTGGGTGTTGGTATCGCAGTAACAATTATTTTCTTAATTCTGGGCGGTATACAGTACATAACTGCAAGAGGAGATCAAAAGGCCGCTGGAGCCGCCAGGGAGTCCCTAACAAACGCGGTCATTGGGTTCATAGTTGTAATTGGTGCGTTCACAATAAGAACCATCTTAATAAATGTGATTGGCGGAACTAATACGAACACTGGTGTTACCAACATTGTGCCGGTCGGGTTCTAATATGTGGTTCGCTTGTTTCTAAACCCCGCCCCACGGCGGGGTTTTTGGTCGCTCGTATCCCTTGCCCTATCAGACCGGCCTGTTTATCTCTTTCT
>CAZTSS010000105.1:0-2407 GCA_964616765.1 uncultured Candidatus Saccharibacteria bacterium | reverse complement strand
ATGTTGCCGTTTGTCCGCACCATTAGCCAGTTGCGGGAAGTCAAAAAATTGATTTCTGCCAGTGGACTTAGGCGGAGTGGCCTGTTTAAGCTGTGGATGATGGTGGAAATTCCCTCTAATGTTATTTTGCTTGACGAGTTTATTGACGAGGGCATAGACGGCGTATCCATTGGCACTAATGACTTGACCATGCTGACTTTGGGAGTCGACCGCGATAACGCCAAAGTTGCCAGCACCTACAACGAACTTGATCCGGCCATGCTGTGGTCGCTAGAAAAAATCTGCACGACTTGCAGAAAACGCAAAATTACTTGTTCCGTCTGTGGCCAGGCGCCGTCGGAATATCCGGAATTAGTGGAGAAGTTTGTTAAGTGGGGTGCCACATCCGTATCCGTTAGCCCCGATGTTCTGGAAAAGACGCGTCAAATTGTATATGCCGCAGAACGCAAGTTAGTTTCAGAAAAGTCCAAAAAGTAGCAACTATGGCGGTAATAAAAAATGTCAAGGCCATTAAAGTCTTAAATTCTCGTGGTGATTGGACAATTAAATCGTATTTGGAGCTGGAAGGTGGCCATAAAGGCTGGGCAATTGTTCCGGACGGGGCTTCCAAAGGCGAGCGGGAGGCAGTGTGTTTTGAGGCGGACGATGCGATGCGGATTTTGGACGAAAAGATTGTGCCGGAAATTGTAGGTAAAGATTTTAAATCCCAAAAAGATTTTGACGACTATCTGTGTCGGCTAGACGGGACGGGCAATAAAGGCATTTTGGGTGGGAATACCGTTTTAGCTTTGTCTGTGGCTTTTTGTCGCGCGATGACCAATTTTTACGATTTGGACTTGTGGGGCTATTTGCGACATGAGTTTTTACATACTCCGGAAGAAAAATCGTTCGACCTGTTTTCTGCCGTCAACCCTACTCCGCTGTTTAATATCCTAAACGGTGGCAAACATGCGCAAAATAATTTGTCGTTTCAGGAATTTATGATTATTCCGGCAAAAAAATATAACTTACGGGAGGCAATTGAGGTTGGGCGGACGGTATATAAGTCGCTTAAAACCAGACTAGAACAAGACGGGTTTTCTACCGGTGTGGGGGACGAGGGTGGCTTTGCGCCCCAGGGTTTTACCGTCAAAAAGGCCTTAACCTATATAAAAGAAAGCGCCGGCGAACATTACAAGGTTGGTGAGGATGTATTTTTAGGCATGGATGTGGCAACGGACTCGTTTTACGCGGATGGTGTCTACACAATCGCGGAAGAACAGCTAAAGCTTGATGGGAAGGGGCTACTTAACTACTATTCCGACTTAGTCAAAGAGCACGAACTTATTTATTTGGAGGACATTTTTTACGAGCACGCTGTTGCCGATTGGCAAGATGCTAACAGGCAGTTGGGAAAAAAAGTCATGATTTCTGCGGACGACTTGGTGGTGACTAATCCGGTGATTTTGTCCAATATTATAAGCGACAAGTTGGCCAATACGGTGATCGTTAAACCTAATCAGATTGGGACGGTTTGGGAGACTTTGCACTTTGTTTCCATGGCAAGATCCGCGGGCTTGAGCGTGGTAGTTTCTCATCGGAGCGGTGATACGGAGGACCCGTTTATTGCTGACTTAGCTTACGCTGTTGGGGCGGACTTTGTAAAATTCGGCGCCGTGAGCCGTGGCGAGCGGACTTCTAAGTTCAACCGTCTTTTGGAGATCGTCGGAAATTAACCTGCCCTCGGTGTTATAATGACCTTTGTCCATATTCGGTTTTAAGGAAACTACTATGAAAATAATCGCGTTTATATTCTCGTCCGGCAAAGGTACAAGGCTTCAGCCTTACACAATTGACACACCAAAACCGCTGTTACCTTTGAATGATGTCGGGGACAGTATGCTAGATTATATCCTCGAGCAATTAGTCCTGTGGGGTATTGAGGAAGCCTACATTAATTATTCTTACGGCAAGGATAAGTTCCAAAAGCTAATAGCCAAACACTCTAGCCGGCTTAGTATAAAACTTGTCAACGATGAGCAGATTGTCGGTCAGGGGGGCATTTTGTTAAAAACCGTCAATGATTTAAAAAACTACGATGCAATTTTATGTCTGAATGGAGATACCTATATTGACCTTGATCATGGAAAGTTGATTGAAGAGCTGGATTTAAATGCCATAAGCTTTTTGAGCGACAATGCTTTTGACAAGGCAAAACCTTATCTACTCTTAAATCCAAAAAATCGATTGGTAGGTTATCAAAGCCCGACCAGAGACGATCTTTACTTTTTTAAGTCGGTACAGAACACACAGGGATTTAAAAAAGTAAATTATTTGGGCTTATGCGTGGTTCCAGTCGATCCTTTGTTGGATATAAAATATGACGGTACATTTCTGGGTTTGTTTGGGCGGGACGACTTATTTGAAC
>CAZTSS010000104.1:0-2422 GCA_964616765.1 uncultured Candidatus Saccharibacteria bacterium | reverse complement strand
CAAAAAAGTACTAATCGTCGAAGACGACATGGCTCTATTTAATATGTATTCCGTAGAGCTGAAAATTAAGGGATACGATGTATTAAATGTTAATGATGGGCTTCAGGCTCTGTCTAAAGCAAAAGAATTTAGACCGGACATAATTCTTTTGGATATCATGTTGCCGGGGATGAATGGGCTTAATATTTTAACCGAGCTAAAGGCTGACCCTCAAACCACGGACATGCCTATTATCATGCTCACCAATTATGGTAGCGAGGACAATGTCAAAAAAGCTCTGGAAAGTGGCGCCGCGGATTACATCATGAAGTACAAGATTCTGCCTTCGGAGCTGGCCGACAAGATTGAAGTTGTATTGGGCAGTTCCACGGAATCAGATGTCAAAATTTCCGCTTAATACTTGCGGACTTTGGGCTTGATCATGACTGAAACTTCTGCCCTCGATGCCTATTTGACCCTTGGACTTGGTGTTTTAGTTTTTGTGTTTTTGATTGTTTTGGTAATCGGTTCGATAGCTAAATCAAAAAGATCCAAAAAGTTAGTTAGTCAGCAGACAAAAGAACTTAGCGACCTTCGCGCTATGTTAACTTACTGGCAAGCCCTGCCGGACTTGTTCAGACGATCGGCCTACACGATGGATTTGGAGGAAAACCTAGACCTTTTAGCAAGCTACATCATAAAGCCCCTGGAAGCGTCGTCTGTATGTTATTTAGTCAAGACACCCCGGGGTTTCTCTTTTAAGGCAAAATTAGCAGGCGATGTTACCCTAACCTATCTGACAAAAATTAAAGACAGTCTAAGCTTGGACTACTTAAAATTTGTCGGACAGGAGGGGCAAACTTTGCTGGCCGAAGAACGAGTTGTCGGTGGCCAGGTGGTGGAAACCGGTGGCGTGAGCGACTTTCTTAAGTCTGCCATAACACCGATAAGTTTCCAAGGTCAAATACTAGGTGCATTTGGGGTCTTTGGTAGCACAGATCTTTTGGGTGGATCCTCGACAAGCGCCTTTTTAGAAAAAACGCTAAGTACTGCTACTGGCTTTGCAGAAGATTACAAAGTTAATCTTAATAAAGAACGTGGAAAACTGGAATCTGTGTTGCAAAGTATGGAGGAGGGCGTTTTGGTTTTTAATTCCGACTACAGCGTTGGACTCATGAACAAAACTGCCTGTGTATTTTTAGCCTGCGACCAAAATCCACCAACTCATATTTCTGACATCATCGCTTTGGTTAACGGCGCTTTGCCCATCCAGGAGGTAGTTTCCGGCGTTTTGGACGGCGGGGAACCCAAAACTCTAAAGCGCATCTTTATTAATAATAGGTATTTGGGTTTTACCTTTATGCCCGTGGTGTATGAGCGGGAAATCATTGGCGTGGGCGTCATTATGCATAACGACTCGGAAGAAGAGCGACTAAAAAATTTGCGGGAAGACTTTACTGCTATGATGGTTCACGAATTGCGCGCTCCGCTTACGGTTATTAGAGGATCGGCGGACATGATTTTGCAGAACAAAGAAAAATTTACGCCTCAAGATGTCGATCTGTTTCTGACCCAAATTAAAACTTCCGCGTGGGATTTACTAAAGCTGGTAAACGATCTTTTAGATTCGGCAAAAATTGAGTCCGGCAAGTTTACGGTTGACAAGGTTTCCTGCGATTTAACCGCGCTTTTGCGGCAGGAGGTGGAGAACTACAAAGTCTTTACCGAGTCAAAAAACATCGACTTACTGGTGGACTTGGCGCAGGACATACCCCAGCTAGCTTTGGACAAGGAAAAAATTGTCCAGGTGCTAAATAACCTGATGTCCAACGCGGTGAAATTTACTTATAAGGGTGAGATTGTGCACCTGTCGGACAGAGGGTTTATTAAGGTGGGGACAAGGTTGCAGGGTGGGTTTGTGCAGGTGTTTGTGGCTGACAATGGGCCAGGTATTCCGGCAGAAGTCAAAAAGCAACTATTTAATAAATTTGTGCAGGCTAGAGAGTCTCAGATTTCTAACGAGAGCGGTACTGGCTTGGGCTTGGCGATTTCTAAGGGAATTGTGGAGGCGCATGGTGGTAAAATATGGGTGGAAGATAATGTCCCCAAAGGTTCTGTATTTATTTTTACCCTGCCGGTAAGTTAGGAGGTTTATGGTAAAAGAAATTTTTAGAAATTACGACATCAGAGGTATTTATGGCAAGACTTTAACAGACGAAGACGCTTATTTAATTGGCCGGGCGTTTGGTAGCGAGCTTGCCGGACGAGAGGCTAAAACTTGTGCGGTGGGATATGATAACAGATTAAGTTCTTTGACTTTGTATGCCAATTATAAATCCGGACTTTTAGAATCAGGCATTGATGTTATTGAGTTGGGGGAGTGTTTGACGCCATTAGTTAAATTTTATGTTTATGAAAAAGGTTTAGATGCCGGGACTTCTTT
>CAZTSS010000103.1:931-2464 GCA_964616765.1 uncultured Candidatus Saccharibacteria bacterium | reverse complement strand
CAAAGGTACCCGCCAACTTCGCCAAGCCAGAAATGCGTTTCTCGCCAAACGACCAAATATTGTTTAGGGTGAATGTGACGAGCATAGCTAGAAATCCTGACACAATTGCCGAGAGCGCCGGATCAAAAACCGTCAGTCTAAAAATATTAAATAGCAGTGTGTCTGTAATAAGGCCACACACACCAACCATACAGAATTTAATAAAGCTTTTGTTTTCGTTAATTCTAATAGACAGGACGACTTTAAGGGAATCGGTGGCGTTGTTACGCTCCATTTTGGAATTTCCCCGGTCGCGCAGACCAAACTCTATAGGCACTTCCGCAATCTTTGCCCCTAATTTATACATTTTATAAAGTAAATCAATTTTGTAAGCAAAGCCCTTGGACCTTACGGATTCCAAATCAAGTCTGTCCAAATAATTTCTAACCCGCGACGCTTTAAAGCCGGAGGTAAAGTCAGAAACACTATAGATGCCCAAAACTACTTTGGAAAATAAATTGCCACCCACGCTTAAAAATTTGCGGTTAAAGCCCCACTCCTTGGGTATTGAGCCACCTTTAACAAATCGTGAACCGATTACATAGTCGTACCCGTCTTCAATTTTCTGGATAAAGTTTGGAATCTCTTTTGGATCGTGCTGAAAGTCGGCATCCATTTCCATGACTACATCCGCATGCATGGTGGCTAAGACATGGTTAAAGGCAAAGATGTAAGCTCCGCCCAAGCCCGATTTTTCTTTTTCCAAAAGTAGATGGACACGCTCGTTTTCCTGGGCAATCTCCTGCACAATGCCCGCCGTCCCGTCCGGCGAATTTCCGTCCACCACCAAAATGTGACACTCGTGCCTTGGGATTTTAGCAAAAACATCCAAAACAGCCGGAATTAGCTTTTTAATATTGTCGGCCTCGTTATAGGTTGGTATGACAACAACAACTTTCATAGGTTTATCTTAACGACAGACTCGCGTATAACAAAGCAAAAACAAACAACGCCAAAGTAATGTACTCAAATGCTATATGTCTGTTGAGCCTTTGTTCTAACAGCCCGTGTATTATACCCCAAGTGCTGTAAAACACACAGCCGGCAAAGGCGATCCATAGTTGGTGGGCAGGGTCGTTTCTAAAGAATAAAAACAGAAAGAAGCAAACTGACAGGCCTAGAACCAAGATTAAATAGTGGGTTAGGTGGGTGCTTTTATCCATATGCACTTATATTATATGAGCCTCCCGGGTTGGAGGGCAAAATAAACCGCAACAATTGCAAAGGTCAAAAAAACCATGTGGGCAAAAGTGTGACCAGTGAGTTTTAAAATGGCGTGTTTTTTGGAGTACCAGATGTCCAGAGTAAACAGACCAAGCATCCCAACCGAGAAACCAGAAATTAGCGTTTTTGTGGCGACAAAAATATCCAGTTTTGGACTTGGGGAGTAAACGGGTTGGCTATAAACAACGATTTCTGATTCCGGCTTGGGCAATGTGACTTCTGATTCGGGTGCTGGTTGACTTGGCGCCGGCGCAGTTTGTTTTAACACAG
>CAZTSS010000103.1:0-921 GCA_964616765.1 uncultured Candidatus Saccharibacteria bacterium | reverse complement strand
ACCTTACTGCAGAATTGGTGCCCGTGTCTTTTACGGCCACCTGCGCCGGCGCGGTTCTTGGTTTGCCAAACATTTGGACTACTAAAGTCGTCTCATAACCGTCCAATACCCCATTGACCACTGCAAAACCGACATCCGTATATTTACCGCTGATCAAATTGTCTCTATGCGACGGCGATTTATACCAAGCCTCCACCACATCTTTAGAGTCGTTAAAATTTTTTGCCAGATTTTCTCCCGCATATAGGTAATCATAATTTTCCCCGAGAATGAAGCTCCAAGGTTCCGTTCCATCTGGCGCAATATGTGCCCAGTAATTTTTGGCAAACATGTGCGCAGCTTTTTTCTGGGCAGCCTCGGTCAACTTTGGGTTAATTGTCAAACCACCGACTCCAGCCGAATCCCGTCGCTGATTTGAATATTTAAGAAGGTCAGAAACCGTAATATTGCTGGCATAACCCAAAATACCAGGTAAAACTGCAGGTACCTGTCTAAAAAAAGAAAAAACAAAAAGCACACCTAGGGAGTACAGAAAAACAGCTTTACTTTGCAGTAAGGTGGCGCGTTGTCTCTTTTGCGGATGCGGTAAGACTCTATGTTTTAACTTTTTTACAGGCATTGACATTCATTATACACAAGCTTGCAATAATTTTGACACCCCTTGCTACATGTGCTAATCTTTTCCGTGTAAAAACCCCCGGTTCGGCGGGTTTTTTCTGTCATACAGGGTTTAAAGACTATGAGTCATACATTAGTAAAGGACGACACTACCAAAGTTTTTCTGACTCCGGAAGGGCTGGAGGAACTTAAAAAAGAACTTAAGGAGCTTATTGAAATTAAGCGAGTGCAGGTGGTGCAAAAAATCGCCCAGGCGCGAGAGATGGGCGATATTTCTGAAAACAACGCTTATAGCTCGGCTTT
>CAZTSS010000102.1:0-2470 GCA_964616765.1 uncultured Candidatus Saccharibacteria bacterium | reverse complement strand
GATGCCGTACAACTCCATTTCCGCCACCACCGGCGTGACAGCAAATTCCAGTTTTGCAATATTGATTAGCTTTTCTTCCTGTAACTTTTTATATTGTGCCTCAAAAATGGGGAACAGCACCAAAGTATCCAGTGCAGAATATTTTAGTTGCGACTCCGAAATTTGCGTTTTTAATTCTTCAAAACTCTTTCTGGTTGACTTATCAAGTCGCGTCTCCAGATATTGCTCGGACAGCGCCGCTAACGATTGCGGTCTTTTTAACCCCGCCGTTAAGACGCCTTCCGCTAACATCGTGTCAAAAATATTGTTTATCTTTGCTCCAACCTGTACCTTAATAAACCCATAGTCGAACTTTCCGTTATGCATTATCTTGATTATCTTTGGGTTTTCCAACAGCTCGATCAACGGTTTAATTCCATACAACGGCATGACTTGGGCGTCAAAAATATAACTAACCTCATCTGTGCCTATTTGTAACAGCAATAATTTATCCGTGTAAGGATCTAAACCCGTGCCTTCAATGTCAACCCCCAGCATTTGATGTTTTTCCAATTCCTCCACTGCCTTAACCAACTGGTCCATGGTGGTAATGTGCTCGTATTTAGGGTCGCTAAAACTAAACTTTAACTCCATGATAGGATTATACCTCGCTTTGCTCGGTGCGACACTGGGTGTCTAATCCTCGCTTTGCTCGGTGCGACACTGGGTGTCTAATCCTCGCTTGTTTATCTTATTTTATGGTTTTGTCGGCAACATAAACTGGATGGTTCCGGCTTTTCTAAGCAAAGAGAGTTTTACCCTAAAAGTCTTAGTCGAGCAGGCTATTAAAGCGTTGCTTTGAAATTTGTCAAACGCCACATAAATTACTTTTTTGGACTCCTTTGTGGCGACATTTACTGCTGGTACGAGATCAGAATCGGATGAAATTAAGTACGCAACATCAAACCTATCTTTTACCGCACCAACCGCTAAATCTACCGCAATTTGCACATCTACACCCTTTTCTGCATAAACCTTACCGTTTTGAAGAATAAAGCCTTTTTTAACCTCTACACCCATCTGTTGGAGATTATAAAACACCGCTTGTTGTTGGGCATATAATGCTTGTGACTTAATATCCTGTACATTCTTCTTAATTTCTCCGACATAATAAATTACCTTGGGGTTAGGGTGGTGGGTAATAAGTTTGGAGAGATTAAAATAGTTAAGATTGGAAATATGAAAGAATTGCCAGCACTTCTTTACTCCGTGATAAAAATTGCTACCATCAAACATTACGAGCGGTCTTTTTGACATGTATTTTGAAGCAGGTAAAAATGTCCCCTAGGTCCTGTTACAGAACTAGGGGGGGTTTAGCTAACTGACGCAGTCACTATTGCAGATATTGAAGGTTTTGTCAATATGACAATGTGTGCTATTTTAATATTTCGACCAATTTTTGACGAAGTTTAATCATATCCGGTTTAGTGCCTAAGGACTTGATTGCTTGACCAAGCAAAAATTCAAACGACCCTTGTTTACCGGCTTTGTAGTTTTGGACGGCAGAGGGATTAGCCTCTAGCACTTTTTTTACGACATCCGCTAACTCCTCTCCGGATAATGCTCCAGTCTCGTTTGGTTTTGCAAGTTGCTCTAAAATCCCCTTGACTCCCATATCTCGATACTCTGACTTGTTGATTAAAAGGTTGGCGATTTTTTGTACTCCCTCGGGTCTTTGTTCTTCTGTAAGTCCTTTTGCAACCTCCTCAAACTTTTTTGCCAACTCTATTCCCGAGCCTGTAGAAAAGAAGTCCGCAGACGCAATGTTTAACCCGTAGTCGTTAATAAGTCGCTCTCGCAGTTGATACGGCAGTTCCGGTAACTCCTTTTTTAAATCCGCAAAGTAGTCGCCCGTAAACACCATGGGCGGAATGTCCGGATCCGGAAAATACCTATAATCGTGCGCCTCTTCCTTGTCGCGCTGGGGAACGGTGCCGGCTTTGCGCTCATCCCAACCCCGATTTTCCTGTTTTGGCTTTTGGCCCGTCTCTAACAAGTCCGACTGCCTCTGTACCTCATACACCACCGCCTTTTCCATAAATCTAAAGGAGTTAATATTCTTGACCTCCACTTTGTAGCCGGCGAGCTCGTCTTTTTGCTCCATCTCGGGGGTTCGCAAGGAAATATTTGCCTCCAGTCGCATATTGCCTTTTTCCATGTCAGCCTCGCTAACACCAACAACCCGCGCAATATCTTGAATTTTTTTGCAAAAGTCCACGGCAGCCGCAACATCCGTAAAACACGGCTTTGTGACAATCTCTATTAGCGAAATGCCGGACTTATTAAAATCGATTAGCGTTTTTCCACCCTCATGAAAAGATTTTGCCGTATCCTCTTCCAGATGAATCCGCTCAATGAGCGCGCGCTTGCCACTTTTTAAGTCTAAAAACCCCTCACCGCACAGTGGTTCTTTATACTGGCTAATCTGGTA
>CAZTSS010000101.1:0-2474 GCA_964616765.1 uncultured Candidatus Saccharibacteria bacterium | reverse complement strand
GGGACCCCACATGGTAGGGAAAACCCTGTTGTATTTAATAAGCGACATGTTGCTCACCTCCTTTTTGTTTTTGTAATTTTTGTTGATTTGTACTGTGTTATCACTCTAGCGTACCGAGTGCTAGTTGTCAAGAGTATTTTATTCTGCGGATTCTGTTCTTTGCGACAATTGTCAAAAAGCCTTTAAACGACGCATCGCCACTTTTAGCGGAGCTTAAAAACCCCAGTATCATGGAGACGATCTCCTCTTTATCCATGTGGCTTATTAAAAATATTAATACTCCCCATGTTTTAGAGATTTGGTAGCGGAAAATATCCCCAAAGCCTCTGTCATGCGTTATTAGCACTCGCTTTAATTCGATTGCTTTTGCTAACACCGCGTCATCGCTGGCACCAAGCATATTAACATCAAAAATTGATACGACATCAAAGCCGAGGTTTTTCAGGGCGATTACGACATCTTTATGAACACACTCGTCGGCAAGTAGCTTAATCGGCATGTCTTTCGAGTAGCAGAACTTCTTCTTTGCCTAGTACATCCTTTGCGTAGCCCACGGCTTGCTTAGCCATGGGGAGAGTAATGTTTTGGAATTGTTCCGGGATCTCATTCAGCCGATATCCTGCCTCCAGCAAGGCCAAAATGTCAGTGACTGCAATCCGTGTGCCCTTGATGGTAGGTTTTCCGAACCGGATTTTTTGATTTGTAATAATATTTTGATGGTTTTTCCTAGTTTGCATAGTTGAATTATACACCAATTTTGGAGTTTAGAAATTTTCCGACGATGTCGGGTGTTCTATCGTGGATGTTAAAGTGAAGAAAGTTGTTAGCGATGATTTCTTTGGTCCGTTTTTTTCTCATGTGTGACATTTGAGACTTTCTGGCGACAAATTCAACAAGGTTAATTAATGCGTTGATCTTTTGACTTTTTCTCACATCATCTGCGGACTTTGGGTTTATTTTAAATGCAAAATTGGGGAGATACTCGCAAATCCAAGAGTTTTGAGCCAAAAAGCTAAAGTAACAATCGTTGCAGGAGTAAAGCGGGTAGAGTAGGGAAACCTCGTTTGCGGTGTACAGGTTTTGGTTTTTGACTGCCCAAGTCATGGCGTCGCTAGTCATAAAAATATTCGGACAGACTTTACCGGCGGGATTTTTTGCTGTCCAATAAACTCCCAGCAATTTTAGGATGACGACAAGAAAAAACCGTGACAGAAATAGCCTGCGGGGTTTTGTGACGATCAACATATCGATGTCGGCATGCTTATCCGCGTTGAACGCCGCAGCATCGCCTGTAAGCGCGATAAGCTCAATCCACGGGATGTTTTTTAAGTACTTTGTTATAGCGTCAGCTTTAACGATAAGGTTTTTGGCACGGGTTTGGTTATGGGCGTAATTCTGATAGTCGACTTTTCCCAACGAATACAAGCCGTTTTTTTCTGTAACTATTCCGGACTTTACTAGCTGGTCTAGTGCTTGCTTGAACTCCTGGGGCGACATAACGGAAGGCTTAACAAAGTTAACTGACTTGGTTGAATCGGCGATGTTGTTATGACCAGATACCTTAACAGAGTCAGTGGAGTCGACGGCGTTAACAAAATCGACAGGGTTATCCGGAGAATGCTTGGAGGATTGATGAATTGTCAATAAATAGGTCCCAATCTGGAAAATTGTCATAGGACAGCCAAAGATCTGACGATATTTTAAAGTGTCCAAAATGACCCGCTCTCTTCTATCAAGATTAGTTGCAGGGATAGATCTATAAGACGGCTTTAAGCTTTTAACCTTGCTCCCGCCCGATCTTTTAAACTTTTTGGGAGGGTGATTAGCCATTAGCTTGTGCGTCCAAAACCTGATTCACCACCGCGTCCGCCTCTTTGTTTTTTTCCCGTTTTACGGCAAAATACCGCACCTCGCTAAATTTTTGTTCCAGCGCTTTGGCTTTGGTAAAAAGCTCCGCAAGCCTGGGTTCTTTTACGCGGTATTCGCCCCTAAGTTGCTTGACCACCAGTTCGCTGTCCATGTTGACTTCTAGGCAGTCCGCGCCCAGCTCCAACGCAGTTTCCAGGCCCAAAATTAATCCGTGGTATTCCGCCTCGTTATTGGTGCAGACACCCAAAAACCTGCCCTCGCGCCGGACAATATGGCCGGTTTGGTCTTTTAACACCGCCCCGCAAGCTCCCGGCCCGGGGTTACCGCGCGCTCCGCCGTCCGTGTTAATAATCACTATCCTCCTTTAAATATCTAACCAGCATAATTAGTGTGGATATAATGACGACCGCAAAACCCAAGCCCGCGCCAAAAGTCTTTTGCCACTCCGGATAAGTGTCTACCACCACCGGTGAGCCAGGCGTTTTAGTGACGGTAAGAAGCGGATCCCCGGAGTTGGCCAGATTTTTATGCGTTGCTATAGCAGAGTCCGCAAGTTTAGTCCAAAGTAACTTAGCTTCTTTTGGACTTTTTGCCTTGACCGCAAG
>CAZTSS010000100.1:0-2499 GCA_964616765.1 uncultured Candidatus Saccharibacteria bacterium | reverse complement strand
AATCATGGTCTTAGCCAGTTTTCTTAGTCCTTCTGGATCCGGCTTCCGTCCGCCGTAATACTTGTCGAACGACCAAGCTTGGAAGGTCATTTCACGGTCCACGACATCCGTCGGAATGCTCGCTACTTCTGCGGGCTCAACCTTCATCAACCCCAGACTAACTACCTCCAGTAATTGATGAAATATCCGCGTTAGCTGGGACGCCAGGTTTTCCAGGTATTGCTGGCGTCTTTCGTCCATCTTCCTCGTATCAAGGTAGACGCCGATTGACGGGCCTTTATACATCTCGAACCCGTTGTCTCCCACGACAAAGATTAACTTCGTCGGAATACCGATTGCCCACAACTCGCGCACTAATTCTTGCAACTTCGGCAGTCTGGCAAAGATCAAGCCGTCAGCAGGCTCCTCGATAGGCATGAATTTCTCACGCTCTGCCGTGTCCAGATACTTACCGCGCATCTTTGGGCAGACGAAAAGCATCAGGGTTAGATAACCGTACTCATCAACAACCCTTCGCAGAAAGTCGTTACCCGGGAAGTATGGGTTAGCATCCAGACGGTCAAACTTCCTAAACACCGCCTCTACCAAGTCCAGCGTAGCTTGGTCCACCGATTCACCTCCTTTTGGCTTGAGCCTCAAACTATTAAGTTTTAGCAATTTACCAGTAGTCATATATTTTTGGGGAGGTTGACGGGACTTGAACCCGTAACCCAAGGTTTCACAGACCTTTGCTCTAACCAATTGAGCTACAACCTCCGTAAAGTAGGCACAAAAAAAGGACTCGCATTCTCAAATCACGACAACTGCTTGTCGCAAAAAGAGAACGAGAGTCCTAAAAGACACCCGCGGTCCCATCTCTATTCCTAAAGGTAGTTAACCTGTAGGCTCTTACTCCCGACTTTGATTGCCAACATCGGGCTCCTGATTTAACGGTTTGGTTCCGTACTCAATTACGCCTAAGCTTTCTCTTGAGTCTGCGTGGCAATGCCGGCAAGGCGTGTTCAAAAAGGTCCTTTTAGCGGTTTCCAGCGACCCGCCTCTCTGGTAAAAGAATTACTTTTTTACTAGTCCTTGCTTAACGCTTTAGAGTCTTTTCTTGTCAATGTTGGTTATACTATCACAGCGTGACTACGCGTGTCAAATTTTATAGTAGCGCGATTGTTATAATTGTATTCGTCTTAAAGTATGTGGATTAGTCGGTATTCAGGTTTTTACTACAAAAGCGCCATGTTTAAAAGCCTTTGAGTGGCTTTAGGCAGTTTTTTTACTTCCGATTTCAACTTCCCGCCAACCTTTCTAATATCCTCCGCTGGAGGCAGGTTCTCCGGAACGATTTTGTTTTTAATCAAAAGTCCTCGTACATCCTTGTTATTTTTGACATGTTCGTTGGTTATTGGCATCTCGCCTGTAAGTTTTCGATCCCGCTTTACTTTAAAGTTAGTGATTTCCGTTGCTAAATCTTTTGCTTTAATGGTTACACTAGGTAAAAAATCCGCTAGTGTACGACTTGGGGGAACGCCGAGTTTGGTTTTCATGTCCTGGGTGTTGTAACCACCAAACAAAGCAGAATCACCCTTGCTACGAATTCTGGCAAAGCCTTGCCCGTCAACTCCGCGTTCGAACAGGACCTTAGAGAGTTCTTTTTCTGCAACAGCAAGCTTGGCTCTATCCCGTAATCGGTCCATTTCCATAAGTCGCTCTTCAACCATTTCCTGTTTTCTAGTCTGAACAGCAAAATAAGTTTGTGCAAAGGCAATTTCGTCTTTTCTTGGATCTCCGTTTTGAGCAATTAAATAGCACGCATAGCGGGTAAGCATAACATCGTTTAAACTTGTTTGACCGCCTTTTCCCAGCAAAGCTTCTCTTTCCGTGGTCACAAAGTGGTGGGCTATCTTCTGCTTGGATGTTTCACAAGCAAGTTTAGCCTTGTCGATAACTTTCTCGAAATTACGCCACTCATCGTACCCGAGTAGAATCTGCAACTCGCGTGCGTACCAAAATTCAACAGGACCTTTTTTATGAACGCAATCCTCAAAATTTTTGTGTAACCTAATGATTAATTGTTTTTCCATATCGGCGGAGGTATAGTACCACATAACAAAATGTTGTAAAGACCTTTTCTATATTGTAATAACGGGGTTTTTATAGGCCAGAAAGTTAAAGCTCGTTGATGTGAGGCAAAACCGTTTCTATGAATCTCTAAAACCTATTTTACTCCGGAATGACGGCGTATTATCATTTTGTTGACCTCAACAAAATGATCGGAAGCTCGGTACAACAATGTTTTTTGTATTATTACCGTTATTGTATTGTTAAAAAACTTGTCTTTACAGGGTCGCAAAATCCTAAACCTTAACACACTTTACAAAAATCGATGGGCCAAAGTTAATAAACCCAAACGGCTTTTGCATCAAATTTTCCAAAATCAGTAGCGAATCTGTAGACAAAGTCTTTTTTACCGCGTCGTTTCTAAAGTTAGAAACAGAAAGTCTATCCACC
>CAZTSS010000099.1:0-2499 GCA_964616765.1 uncultured Candidatus Saccharibacteria bacterium | reverse complement strand
CAGGGGATAGGCATGGTCAAAATAGGAAGTGATGGTATCAGTTTGGTCGTCCATGCCCTCTCGATCCCAAAGTTTATCCAAAAACGGCTGGGTCTTTGGTACATAGGGCAAAACTTTATATCGGAATAGGCCGGAGCCGGGACTAACGGCAAAAATAAACCCGGGCGATGCTGTTAGGGGTTTGAGTCCCCGCACATAACTCGCCAAATTTTCGGTCGGATTTACCGGTTCCCAAGTCAAACCTTTGTCCAAAGACTTCATAACGGTGTAGTAGCCGGTGTCATTGCTGTGGGACGACGCGTAATAAACGCCGTTATAGTAGGTTAGGGCATAGCACGGATTAGGACTCCAATTTTGTATTGGCGCAAAGTTTTTGCCCCCGTCGGTCGACCTGTAAATTCCAGCAGTAGTGCCGCTACACGCCAGCCAGATATTATTTTGCACCTCAAATCCCTGCAGATAGCCGGGCACTTTGTCAAAAATATCCCAAGTTCTGCCACAATCACGGGAAATGTAGGAATTGTAATAATTGGATGTTACGACAGTGTTACCGGAGACATGTATCTGTAAATAGTCGCCACTTTGGCCAAAAATGTCGGTATTTGGCTCCCAAGTCGCCCCTTGATCAAAAGATACCCACAAACCGTGGCTGTAAGTACCAGGCCTCGGGACCGATGTGCGTCCAGGTTGCGCCTCTGTCTGGAGACTTATACAGGCCCGGAGCTTCCGAAACGCCCCAATAGTACACCGTGGCATACAGGTTTCCTGCGTCATCAAAAGCAAGATCAGTAACGCCCCGGTCAAACAGCCCCGTTTCCTGCCAGGTTTGTCCTAAATCGTGGGAGAAAAATACTCCGTTATACGGATAAGCGTTCCAGTTGCTGGAAAACTCTCCCCCGTAAAGGCCCCAAGGCGTTACTTCCAAAGTGTAAAAGTTTTTGGGCGACTGGAGAGCCTGCCAGGTTCCGGCGTCTTGATTAATAGTTAAGGCAAGCGCCCGTCCGGAGAAGCCCGTCACCAAAGCAAAAAATAAAGTCAAGCCACATAAAGCTAAAGTCAATCTGCTCATATCCCCAGCATGCCACAAAACTTGCAAAATACAATATAGTTATCTCTAATAGGACTAGAATTTTGACATTTGTTTTTGGCGGTTTACAATGGCTGTCATGGTTTCTATCTTGGATTTACAATATAAAAACCCTTCCTTGAGAAAAGCCCAGATTGAGGGCATTTTCTATTTTCTCAAGAATATGGCGCCGTTTGGGTCTTCCCGGCTTATTACCTTAACAGGTCTGCCTAAAGAAACTTTGCGGGTGTTTAAAGCGTCCATAAAAGAGCTGTTAGAGCCTGCTGACGGCGACAGCTTGGAATTAAATGCCTTGGGCAAGGATTTTGTTGATCAGGGCAAGCCCCAACCTTACAACTGGTCGTTGGTGGGTTATGTGGACAAGGAGCTGGAAGCCAAAATCCTGCAAGTAAGACAAGCTTTTTGCACAGACCCAAAGCGGGAATTTGATCAATTTTTTGCCTCGGCAGAAACCTCGGTCGCCAAAGCGTTAATAGTAAAAACCAAAGGACTTTTAGAGGACAAAACAAAAATCGCTCTTTTAGGCGACGACGACTTGGTTAGCCTGGTTTTGGCTCTTATCAATCCGAATTTGGAAATAACGGTCTTTGAGCTGGACAGGGATATTTTAGCCACACTTCAAAAGGGTGCCGAGCTTCTGGGTATAAAAAATATCCAGCTTGTGCCGTACGACGCCCGTGGCAATCTGGAAAAACACTTTGGCAACAGCTTTGATGTCGTTCTGACGGATCCGCCCTACACCAAGGCCGGTTTTTCTTTATTCCTTAAACGCGCGGTGGAACTTGTCGGCTATGATGCCAGAAAACAGCAGGGGAAATATATCTTCATCCACTACGGCGCCTCGTTTAAGTCGCCCGAGAAATATATGAAGGTCCAAGAAGTTGTCGGCCGCTTTGGTTTGGTGACGGAAGACGCAGTATTCAATTTTGCCCGCTATACCGGCGCGGAGTCCATAGGCAATGCCAGCTCGCTGTATATTTTGCAAACCACCCCGCACACCAACCCGCAGGCCGTGATTCAGCCACAAACCATTTATACTTTTGAAAATCAGCAGGAAGAAAAATTTCCGTATGTCGACCACTTTGTCGTCAAATTGACCAAAGTCCCTCAAAACATTCTGGAGTCCAAAAAACAGCTCCAAAAGCTGGCGGGGGAATTTTGCAATCTGCATAAGCTTAATGTGGTGCAGTCCGATATCTACAAGTTTAAACCGCATGGCTACTCGTTGACTTTTATTTTGTCCAACTCTAATTTGCTGGTACACACTTGGCCGGAGTTTAGCGCAATTCATATTGACTTAGTCACCTGCTCGCCCTTTTTTAACAAGCAAGCTCTGGGCGACACTTTAAGTAGGCTTTTCCAAACCCAATCTATTGAAATTACGCAGGTTGAATAATTTTCGGTAGCCCGTA
>CAZTSS010000098.1:0-2682 GCA_964616765.1 uncultured Candidatus Saccharibacteria bacterium | reverse complement strand
TAATATCCCGGGAATCGTTATCGCTTTCTAAAAACAGGAGTTGCGCAATAAAAGTGTTTGCGGTTGCCAGATCGATCGGACCTGTTACAAAGACGATGAAGTCCTTTAATAGGCGGGAGTAAATGTCGTACGCCCGCTCAAAACCATTGGGGTCTTTTTCTACCACTGTAGGCACCAGCACACTATTTTGCATTTTGTAGTCAATTTTTGGCATTGTCTTTGCTTCCTTCTTCATTCTTTGAGGTTTCTTTGCTACCGTTCCCTTCTTTTGGGGCTTCCGGATGTTCCAAAGTCCCCTCAACCTCGGAAATCAGCTTCCAAATTAGTTTGTTCTTAGCAATTATAGCTTTTACATAGGCTTTTTCAACCGGGCTATCCATGTAGCGTTGTTTTAGCTTGTCGTCGCCCATGGCCGTAACCGTGGCCTCAATCTCCTTGTCAGCCACCTCAATGTGCTCTTTTTTGACAATTTCTACCAAGGCCATTTCGCTGGCGACGTTCTTTTTGGCGATTTCCGCATACTCCGCGCGTAGCTGATCCCCTGTTTTGTTGACTGACTTTAAATACGACTCCATTGCCAGGTTTAGTGGCTGAAGCTGTTGGACAAGCCTGGTCAGCATTCTGTCGACTTCTTCTGCTACAACCATATCCGGTATGTCCACTTGAGTTACGGTTAAGATCGCGTCAACAATATCCGTAGGCGTCATGTGGACATGATCGTGTTCGTGACCGTTAGCGTTCCGACCTTTGCTTTGATTTACTGGATTTTGGGGTTGTTGCGAATCTCTTTTTTCATCGTCTTTTTTTACAGCCTCTCCGACCTCCTGTGTTTGAATATCAGCCCCATCTTCTTTGCGGGATTTTTCCCATTCTGCCGTTTTAGCCTCGTATGAGTCCTTTACCGCTTTTTTATAGTCGCCTACAGTAATTTCCGGTCGCAAAGCCGTTTCTGCGGTAAAGGTAAAATCTTTGTCAGGCTCGTAACCGTCAATTTCAATCTTTGGACTTATTATTGGCGCGAGCTTCTCTTGGTCCACTGCCTTTGGATAGTAGGTTTTTACTAAGTCGCCTATAACTTGAGCATCAAATTTTTGGTGATTCAGCTTTTGTTTGACCAGCTCAACCGGCGCTCTGCCTTTTCTAAAGCCGTCAATTTCCGCTTCTGCCACCACCTGGGTTAGCGCTTTTTCCTGCGCCTCTTTCACCTTGTCGACCGGAATGCTAATTGTTAATTTTATTGCGGACTTTGGGAGTCTCTGAACGGAAACCTGCATAGGCGTTTATTGTAGCATATTTATTCTGTCGGGTTCTGGCCATTTGACTTTCGACAATCGTCGAATTACACTATAAATACTATGCTAAAAATCGAAACAATTTGGCACTACCTATTATACGAGGCTCTGGAAAAGGGTCGTACAAATTTCACCCAGCAAGATCTAGCCGGCGAGTTTGGCTTTTCTACCAGCACTGTCCACCACGCTTTGGGTGTTCCCACCAGGCTTGGGGCAATAAGAAAAACAGGTAAAGGTTTTGTTTTAGAAAATTATCAAAAACTTCTCTATTACTGGGCAAGCGTTAGGCGACTTGATCGGGATAACATTTTTTCTTGGTATATCGACAAAGATGTACGGCAAATCGAGGCGTTGGTTTCAGAGGAGGCGATTTACGCCGGTTACAGCGCTTACAGGATGAGATACCAGGAGCCCGCGGGCGATTATTCCAAAGTCCATATTTACTTGGACAAAGTCGTAAAGCAGGAACTTCTGGCGCGGATGGATGTGGCGCACCTTGATAAAGATAAGGAGCCCAATTTCTTTGTCTTAAAAAAGTCGCCCGATATGGAAAAATACGGTAAAATAACCACACTTCCTCAAACCTTTGTTGACATTTGGAATATGCCAGACTGGTACTCCGGGGAATTTATTAGGCAGTTAAAGGAAAAAATGCATGGCTTATTATCATGACATTTTAACAACTAAAAGTTGGGAGGAGCTCAAACGCATTAAGGGGCAATTGGATTTTGTGTTGATTGGCGGTTGGGCGGTTTATCTTTATACCAGAGCTTTAAAGTCAAAAGACATTGACATTCTGATTAGTTACGACGGTTTAGACAAGCTTCGTTTGCTGTATCCCAATGTCTACAAAAACGAGCGTTTATCCAAATACGAGGCGGTTTTGGAGGACATTCAGGTTGATGTATATCTGCCCCATTTTTCTAAGATCGGTTTGCCGGTTGAGGAGCTCGTGCAACACACAAAGCTGGTTGACGGGTTTACAGTGTTAGACCCAAATTATCTGATGGTTTTAAAGATCATTACTTACGCGGATAGAAAAGGTACTTCTAAGGGTCGTAAGGACTTTTTGGATTTGGTATCATTGCTTAAAAGCGGGGCGCCAAAGTTTTCTGAAGTTGCCTACATTACACAGATAAATGAGTTTGATCGGCAATTTAACCAATTTCTAAACGACTTTATGATGACTTCTGAAGTTAAAGAGCTGGGTCTTAATCCATACGGTTTTTCCAGATTAAAAAGAGCACTTAAATCTTAACGGAGACTTTGGGGTTCTTGATTTTAGTTAGAAGTTAGAAGAGGGTTTATTTAATGTTCAAAAACGGCACAGCATCACTACCCATGTAAGTAGGCAAAACGCCGTTCCATTTTTCTACCGCCATTTTTTCCA
>CAZTSS010000097.1:2160-2684 GCA_964616765.1 uncultured Candidatus Saccharibacteria bacterium | reverse complement strand
CCGTAATATCTAAAAAAGTTATTCATCTGGCGGACGACTTGGGTTGTTGGGTGCAAATAACCCGTTTTGACGGGCGGATACGGGATGGTTAGGTCGATGTCGGCGTCGGTAATTTGGGCGTTTGCGTAATCCTGCCGGGCTTGGGCGATACTTGCCTCGATGTAGGTCTTAAGCGCGTTTAGTTTTGGCCCCAGCTCCTTTTTTTCTTCAAGCGCAAGCTTCCCCAACGCTTTAATTTCCTGTGTTAGAAGCCCGTGGGTTTTAGATAGGTACTTGAGGTACAGATCGTCAAACAAGCCTGTATTTTTGACATTTAGTAAATCGTTCTCGAAGTCTACTTTGAGGTTGTTGCCTGAGTTTGACATATTTACTCGATTATACTACACTGATACTATCATGATGAGAGGACTACCAAAGGGTTTCGTCCCGCGGGAATGTCTCTCGTTTTTCCTAGCTTTATTGTAAGTGGGGCTTCACGGTTTCTATCACGGCTTTAAACCCATCCGGATCTGTATATGCCAGTT
>CAZTSS010000097.1:1829-2150 GCA_964616765.1 uncultured Candidatus Saccharibacteria bacterium | reverse complement strand
AATCTTATTTTAGTTTTCCCCTCTTTAGTGAATGATCCTAGGTAATAAATTTCTCCGATTTCCTTTATATTCTTCACATGAAGTCCGCCGTCTGGGATGGGTTCGTAGTTTCCCACCTGCGTCCATCTAAACCCCTCTCTCGTATCGTCCCAGCGATGCGTAACCTCCAAACCGCTTTCGATGTCCTTGTTGGCTTTATCAACAACCTCAAGAATTTTGTCATTGGAAACTGTTTCCTTAAAAACCAACTCACAATAAGTTTCTTTTACCGTTCCAGCGATAGGTCGTTTGTTACCGTAGTAAAGAGACTCGTACACACCG
>CAZTSS010000097.1:0-1816 GCA_964616765.1 uncultured Candidatus Saccharibacteria bacterium | reverse complement strand
TTTAAGGTTGTCGCCCTCAATTTGGTACCAAATCAGGTTCCTTTCTTTGTCTTTTAATAGAGATACGACCGACATGCCATTTATCGAAGCCTTGTCCCCAGGTTCGGTGTTTGAGGGTGGAATAGCAATTACATCAGCCAATAGGACTTTGTCCCCGTCCATTTCCAGGACCTTAGTATCAACCCTTTTTATGTACTGATCTTTGTAATAAACTGGGTTTTGCCTGCTTGACATACATTTTCGATTATACTACAATAATACCATCACGAGGGACGGAAGGTTTCGGATTTTGTGCCATTTTTATTTCTTCACCTTATTTTTCAAATCACTTACAAAAGATAAATATCGAGAGAACGAAAAATAAAGGCTAGAGTAGCGTGTTTTGTTTGGTATCAAAACCTTACCAAGTTTATTTTTACTGGCTAGATATTTTACCAAGCAGACAAAGTCACCGTCCCCTGTTACTACTATGGCTCGATCGTAATTAGGGTACTGGATCATTGTGTGTAAGACAAGTTCGGCGTCTACATTGCCTTTGATGGTTTCTTGATTTGGTGTTTTGTAATAGAAAACAATTGGTTTAAATATCATTTCATACCCCGATCTTTTAAGATCCTCATACAAAGATTTATTTTTGGGTAAATAACCTATGAATATAAAAGCTTTCTCAACCTTATATTTATCTTTTAGATATATTTTGAATTTTTTAAAGTCTAATTTCCATCCGCACGACTGAACCCCGAGATTTAGGTTCTGGCTGTCAATAAAGGCGTATATGGGTTTAGTTGTGTTTTCTGTTTTGGACATGTTAGACACTTTTTTGTAGAAATTTATACATCATCAGGGAGGACGACGAACGGTTAGTTACCTAAGTAACGCCTCCCAATTTTCTTTCTTAGTTTATTATCCTCGGTTTACTGTAAGTGGGGCTTTACGGTTTCTATAACGGCTTTAAATCCGTCCACATCGCTGTACGCCAGCTCGGCGAGGGATTTTCTGTCCAACTCTACTTTTGCCTTTTTAAGTCCGGCAATAAATCTGCTGTACATGATGTTTTCTGCCGTCAACGCGCCGTTAATTCTGGCAATCCAAAGTCGCCTCATATCACGTCGCCTAATTTTTCTACCGGCAAAAGCATGCTCCCCTGCCCTAACAACAGCCTCATTAGCTTTTTTAAACAGCTTGCTTCTTGCGCCGCGGTAACCACGCGCTTTGCCTAGCAATTCGACTTTTTTTCTGTGGCCTCGTGGGCCTCCTGTTATTCTCATAATTTACCTTCCAAAAGATTTTGAGCTGGGTGCCTGCTTATTCGACAACCCATGTCCACATAATTCACTTATCTACAAATTTTTTCCGTACTTTCCTAACATAGCCTTAAATCTACCCCGTACTTTTTTGTTTGACACCTTTCCGCCGGCTCTAAACCGGAACTTTTGACCGGAGTTTTTGTTAACCTTTAAATGCTTGAGCCCGATTTTACTCCGTCTGACCGCACCGTGCTTACTGATCTTTATCCGTCTTAGCAATGTCTTTTTTGTCTTTAACTTTGGCATTTTACCCTTATTTCTTGACAAATGTCACAGAAAGCGTATTTCCCGTCCTTTTAGGTTCGCTCTCAACTTTGGCTACCGGCTCCATTAACTTAATAAATCGCTCCAGTTTTTCCTTGGCGACTTGTGGGAACATCGCTTGCCGACCCTTCATCATCAGGCTGACTTTAACCACATTCCCCTCGTCCAAAAACTCCACCGCCCGATTCATCCTCTGCATGATGTCGCCCTCGCTAATAGTTGTACTTAGGCGCAGTTCCTTTAAT
>CAZTSS010000096.1:2306-2718 GCA_964616765.1 uncultured Candidatus Saccharibacteria bacterium | reverse complement strand
CATCTTTTACGCTTTCCAAGTCCAAGATTTTCATGACGATTCTGCCCGGACCGATTCCCGCACCGCCATGTGGGGGACAGCCGTATTTAAAGAAGCTAAAATAGCCCTCTAATGGCTCTGTAGGTACGCCTTTTTCTATAGCCTGCTTTTTTAGAATTTCTGGACGGTGCTCACGCTGGGCGCCGGTGGTAATTTCCAGTCCTTTATACATTAAGTCATAGCTTTTAGTCACACTCTGATCGTTTTCTGGCCGCATGTGGTAAAAAGCCCGATACGGCGAGCCATACTCCGTAACAAAAACAAAATCGTGGCCGGTTTCTTCCTTCATAAGTCGACCAATTTCCCGCTCCTCCTCGGAAGAAAAATCGCCGTCTTTCTCGCTAGGTATTCCCGCTTTTTTAAGTCGCTCTTT
>CAZTSS010000096.1:0-2192 GCA_964616765.1 uncultured Candidatus Saccharibacteria bacterium | reverse complement strand
TCAATAAATGAAATCTCAAAATCCCAGCCGGTAAAGTCAGTCATATGACGGGTAGTAAAAGATTGTTCTGCCCGATAATACGGCACCATCAAAAACACCTTCTCAAATCCTGACGCCTGTGCAAGTTGCTTATAAAATTGAGGCGATTGAGACAGATAAGCTTTTTTATCGTAATACTTAATCTCAAAAACCTCCGCGCCACCCTCGCTTGCCGTACCCATAATCGATGGTGAATAAACCTGAACATAACCGTTGTCGGCAAAATACTTTCTAAATCCCTTCTCTAAAGCCGTCCAGACCTTAAAAATTTTAAGCTTTTCCGGCTTGCGCAGGTCGATCCATCTGTAGTCAAACCGCAAACTTGAGTCTACCTCGTTACCACCTTTTTCCTCTACCACGGGGATCGGTAAAGCCTCCGCCACCGACAGAACTTTTAACGACTTAATTTCCACTTCAAAGCCGTTTGGCGCCTGTTTTTGCTCCTTAACAAGTCCAAAAACCTCCACCACCGACTCCAATGACAGCGCCTCCACCTGGTCAAACACCTCTCCCGACTGCTTCATCACCACACACTGAACCGTCCCGGTAACATCCCGCAGAACCAAAAATTTAATACCGCCCTGATCGCGTCTTGCCTGCACAAACCCGTCTATTTTGACCTCCTGGCCGGTTTTTTCTTTTAAATCCTTTAAATAAGTTCTTTGCATGACTTCCTTTCTGCGGACTTTTCCGCGCCGGTTTGTGAACTAAAAAGCCCTCACAAAACCGCCAAACTTAATTGACAATCTTATGAGGGCGTTTTACCGCGTTGCCACCTCACTTTGTTTGAATGTTACCATCCAAATCTCACTATCCGATTGACATTATCAGATCGGACTTAAGCTATAACGGGCTTTCCCGTGGGGTTCTACTTGCCTTTGGTCGACTCTAATTTGTGCGACTGTAAATTCCGTTCGCGCACCACCCAATCAACCGACTTTCTTCCCCATGCTCCCCGGTGTTTGCCGGATCTTTGCGACTGGGGAAAGTTTAGCATAATGTTAGTTTTTGCGCCACTGAACAATTTGAGTTATAATGTCGACGGAGCTGATAAGGCTACTATATCGACCAAAAGGAGGGTTCCATGGGCGACACCGTACGAATTACCTACAATCCGGGGAAAGGCCAGACGGAGGTCGTAATAACACCTCCGGACAGCAATCAGGGCGACCCTGAAATCTACATCTTCGAAGGCGATGTAGACATCGAAGTTACGGATGCGGAGGTGCGAACGAAACCGAAGAAGTAGCACAAAGGACTCCAGAGAAAGGAAGTTAAAAACGGCAGATCATTGCCGTGTCCGACTTTGTCGAACATTTAACTCTCTCTCTCTGGAGTCCCAAACCCCAATGACAATCGCAACAATTGTGTGTTAAAATAGTTGCGGAGTATAAATCACCCGGTTGCTTTTTCAAGAGAATAATGTAAAAAAGTCGTGAGTCAACAAAAATATGGCTAAAAAATACCAACAACCTACGCATAAAGATATCGACAGGTTTATGCGGTCGTATGAAACCGATTTCTACAAAAATACAATAGATAGCGGTATTTTCGATCTTAGCAAGAACAACATCGCGCGAGAATTTTTTACCCATCAACTTAAACACAAAAGAGTACTTTTTGGCATTAAGTACAAGGTGGTAACGCGTAATGCCAAACTTTTTGACCAACTTGTTTGGAAAATTGTAATTAGTGGATACGAGAAAGTTGTTGTATTTGATGTCTCCGACAAATTTACCCCAAAAGAGGTAGATGAATTTGTTAAACTTCTGCCAAAATTTAGACCGATTCATGTTAGAGGAAGTGAGGTTGTATATGGTGGTTTAGCTATGATGAAACCGCTAGTGAGAACGGTTAAAAGAGCGGTGGAATCAGGACTTTTTGTATTAACGGAACATAATGAGCAAATCAAAATATTAAATCCAAAGGATTTTAAGCCCAAACCTTTTTAAGGACCTGTTGAAATCAAGATGATTTTGCAAAGTCTTTGATTATCAAATCCACCGAGGTTTTGCCGTTAAATGTTCTGGCAGAGGCGGTGTAGACGATGTCCAATTTAGTTCCCAAGTCGAAGCCTAAAATTCCCAAGTTTTTTGCATCAAACATAATTCCTTTGTAATAATTAGTGCCATCAAATAGTTTAAGCGACAAAT
>CAZTSS010000095.1:0-2719 GCA_964616765.1 uncultured Candidatus Saccharibacteria bacterium | reverse complement strand
ATTTAAAAATGCCCTCCAACACCATATACAGGTAGACTAAGGTCAAAAACGAGCATCTTTTGTGGCGTCTGTCTAGCTGGCTCAAAACAAAATGTCAGACTTTTCACAGGGAAAACACCGTTACTTCAAAAGTTTTATTGAAAAAGCAACATTTTTGTTTTGCGAGGACTATAGCCCTAAAACAAGCGCCTTAACCCTAACGGAAGTTTGATACTCGGATCAACGGTAGTTTCTTAGGCGTAAGCTATGCTTTCCACCCTCTCACCCGCAACCACGGGTAAATCGCACTTTTCCATGGCAAAGTTCATGGCCGAAACAATATCCTCAATCAATCGCTTTGCCTCGTCAAACGCCAACCGTCTAAAATTATGCGGAAAGTAGTGAAAGACTAAATTTCTGCCTTTTTTCCAGGTCGACCAAAGTTTTTCCGCCACTAAATTCTCCCCGTTCTCATTGCCCCGCCTGCAAACCCGATTATAAACCGAGCCGTTTTCCTTCATAAAATGGGGGTTTAAAATGCGGCCAATCCTGATGTCCTCCCCATAGTAGTCTTCCGGCCGCATCAGCCCCATGTCCAAAAACAGCTTTTTTAAAAAGCCCTCATACGCTTTGGAAAAAGGAAAGACTAGATAAGAAAAATCGGAAACGCCACGGGGCATTTTGTGAGCTTGGGTAAGCAAAAGCTCCCCGTCTTGAACCAAACCTTGCTGCTCCGGAGTCAGATATTCCCATAAGACAGAATTTCGGGCGACAAGTTGCATGGGTTTAGTTTAGCAAAAAATCCAGCTAGTTAAATTCCAGACTACCTGAACCACGCAAACCTTGTGTAAGATCGACGACTCGATAGGGCGCATCGTTGCCTCCTAAAGTCAGATAACCTCCCGCGGAACCGCCCTGCCTAACCATCACCTTCAAAAACCCATAACCTTCCCATCCGGGGGATTTTTCTATAAATACTTCGTGGCCGTCTTCGGTTGTGGGGGCGCCACTCACTGTTGCCCACCACTTGCCGGAAGTTTGCGATTTCTCGCACTCTTCCCGTGTCTTACATAAATACTGCATCAAATCCCAAGCTAAAGTAGGAGAAAGCACCGTGACTTTAAGTCCGTCGACCTTTGTTTGATAAGGAGCCAAATCATAAGTCCGCGAACCTAAAACTAATCCGGCAAGTTTGGCCGACGAGGTGAAAACCGCAAAAACCACACCAACAAGAGCCAAAACGGCAACAAGTAAATAAGGATGGGCAAATCCTTTGGACATGCGTTAATAAAAGCATACAAAATACGAATATGCAATAATAGCGGGGTGAAAAACTTTACCGACTTAAAGATTGCCATTGTGCGGGACCAACTTACTCAATATGGCGGTGCCGAGCGCACGCTGGAGGCAATTTTAGACATTTTCCCCCAGGCCGACATTTTTGCCGGCATTGTAAAACCGATAAATCTGCCGGACAAGCTATTAAAGAAAAAAATTACCTCCGGACGGGTGCCAAGCTGGCTTAGTTTTTTAATGCCTTTTGTATACGAAGGTTTTGATTTAAGGGCGTACGACATTGTTATCAGCGAAGGCACCGCGTGGCCTAAAGGTGTGATTACGGGTCCGCAGCAGTTGCACATTAGCTACATCTATACTCCGCCTAGGTTTTTGTACGGCTATGCGACAGAGGGTCAAAAGCGGGACAGATGGTACTTTAAGCCATTTTTAAAACTCATTGATCATTTTCTACTGATGTGGGACTACTCGGCCGGGCAAAAACCGGATTATATCCTGACAATATCGCAGGAAGTGGCAAAGAGAGTAAAAAAGTTCTACGGACGGGAATCGCACATCATCTATCCGCCCGTCGATATACCAAATAATCGTCTTGCGGGGTCTTTTCAAGACGGGTCCCTGTCCACCACAGGGCGGACGCCCGTCTCTCAAATCCCCCACAAAACTCCAAGCGGTGGCTATTATCTCTGCATCTCGCGTCTGGCCATGTATAAAAATATCGACTTACTGATTGAGGCGTTCAAGTTAACTGACTATAAAATTAAAATTGCCGGGACAGGAAAAGAAGAAGGGCGACTTAAAAGACTGGCGCAAGCAAAGACGGAAACTTTGACAAGACCTAGGATAGATGCTCAACCAAAAGCTTCCATCGGTCACGACCTACCGATAGTAACTCAAAATGTTGAACTTTTGGGCTTTGTGACCAACGGCCAAAAAGCTGAACTTTTAGCAAACTGCAAAGGCTTTATTTTCCCCACCGACTACGAGGATTTTGGCATTGTGCCGGTGGAAGCGTTGGCTTACGGCAAGCCGGTTTTGTGTCACCGCTCGGGCGGACCGTTGGAGATTGTGGAGGCCGGCGTAACGGGTATGTTTTTTGATCACCTAACTCCTAAACATTTAGCAGACAAAATCAGGGAGTTTGACAAAAATATTGAGGCGGGAGTCTACAGCCCGGAAGAAGCCGTCAAATCCGCCCAGAAATTCAGCGCAGAAAGATTCAAGCAGGAATTTAAAACCTTTGTACTGCAAAAATGGGAGGACTTAAGCCATGCCGGAACTCCCTGAAGTCCACACCATCGCTTCTGACTTAAAAAAACATCTCACGGATTGGCGGATTGACGATGTAGAAATCGAAAAAGGATACAAAGTTGTACCATCGTCGGAAGACTATGCAAAAGGTCTAATTGGCGCGCAGATTGCCAAAGTCGGCAGAGTGGGCAAA
>CAZTSS010000094.1:0-2773 GCA_964616765.1 uncultured Candidatus Saccharibacteria bacterium | reverse complement strand
TACAAAGCCTTTACCCAGGAAGTCGGGGTTGACACAGAGCTGACTAACGATGTCGTAAATGAAAATTACTTTCTCTCGCGGTATCAGGATTTGGGCGACTCTTACGGCGCGATTCTTTTAGGCATGGTGGCCGATCCGGAAAGACTGGTAAACATCATCTTTGGGGGCGACAAGCTGGACAATTTTAGCAAGACTTTTTTCCCCACCTTATTTCTACCGTTTTTGGCCCCACAAATCTTAATGTCCGCAGTTCCCGACCTGTTAATTAACTACGCCACCACGGCGGGCGGGATAGGCACTTCCGAAATCTCCAACCACCGCATCTCAATGATTATTCCGGTAATCTTTTTGTCAACAATTTTTGCAATTTCTACGTTATCCAGATATTTAGCTTTGGTTTGGGAATTTGCTCTGACACGCTTGACCTTTTTACCTAAAAAAAGATTCAAACCAAAGCATCTAGCTTGGCTCATTGCCGGCGCGGTTCTAGCGTCAACCATTTACACCACTTTTACTTATAACAATCCGGTGTTTCTCTGGTTTACCCAGGCCATTTCCAAAAGACTTTTGCCGTCCGCAGAGGCTAAAGTGGACCGCGAAGTCAACCTTAAAAAAGACATTAAACTAGGCGACCGCTTTAAAATTTCGGGCTTAGAAAACAAAGACCGCGAATGCGCGCACATGATTATGGACCTAATCCCCACTCAAGCGTCCGTCTCCGGACCGGATTATCTGGGCGCACATCTTGCCCAACGGGAAACCTACGCCATCTTCCCCGCCCTATATTCCAAAGCAGATTTTGTCATTGTGGATGTGTTTTCCCAAAAAATCATGCGAATTTTGGACACCGATGTTTCTCTGGTGCGGGATGTCGTGGGCGACATGATTACTAATCCCAATTATCAAAATGTGGCCAGCTGCGGAAATTTGTTTGTCTTTAAAAAGAGCAACCCGCAGGAAAAGTCGCTCAAACTGCCTATGCAAGAGCGGTACAAATATCCTATCGACCAGAAGTTGGAAATCTTTGAGGACTTATTTTTGGCCGACTTTAATTTGCCGGAACAAGTCACCCGGGGAACTCCGGCAAAGGCTCTGTTTGTCTACCGCAAAGAGTCCAAAAAACCGGATGACTATGTGTTGTTTACCTCTTTTATTAACGCCGAAACAGGTGAGATTTACCAAAGCGCTAATATTCCATCGTACGGCTTGCTCAATTTAAAGGACTGGACAGAAAGCTTTTATTATCTGGAGGAAATTGACATCACCGTCCCACCCGCCGTAGAACCCGGGACATATCATGTTTTTATTGGGATGACTAACAACATCCGCACACGGAGCATTTACCTGCAAGAAATGGAGATTAGATGAAGGATTTGGGAAAATGGCAAATGATTAGCTTTATCTCCCGCATGGGCGCTATGGCGGTGGGAATTGTCCAAAGCTATATAATTTTGCGGATCTTGTCGGTTGGGGAGTGGGGAACGGTGCGGACGGCGCTGTCGTTGGGGAGCGCTTTGGGAATTTACCAGCATTTGGGCTTGGCGGGGGCAAGTACGCGCGAAATTTCCGGCGCTAAGTCGCACAAGGAAGTTTTTAAAATCTTTTTTACCTCCACAGTTATTAGGTACATGATATCCCTACCTCTGGCCGTTGGCTTGTTTTTATCGGCAGGTTTTTTGTCGCAAAAATACAATAATCCCGACATAGAAAACCTCATTAGAATTTACGCCGTCGTGATGGTTGCCCAGGGTGTGCAAGGGATTCTTAATTCCGTCATCAGCGGGATGAAGCGATTCAAACGCCTCTTTATTTACCAAGTCGCTATAGCTTTGGTATCGCTGACTTTGTATGTGCCGTTAATTTGGTTTTACAAAGTGGAAGGTTATTTTTACGCCCTGTTGGCATTTAACATCGTTAGCTCCATTTCCCTGGCCTATCTTGCCTTTAAACCCCTGCGAGATTGGTTTGAGCTACCGTCCAAAAAAGAGTTCGCCGACTTGTTCAAACAATTATTTTCCATCTCTATGGCCATCTTTTTAGTCAAAATTGTGTATACAAATTGGGAAAACATTGGGCCAAATTTGCTTGGACTTTCTGTCACGGCGGAGGTGGTGGGCATTTTTGGCTTTGCCATGCTATATGCCAAAAAAATCCTGGCGGTGAGCGACTCGGTGACGGATGTAAATTTGGCTGTGTTTTCCGACAAATACATTAACGACCGCGCGGGTTTTGTCCAGTATTTTAGAAGCAACTTTAACAAAATTTTTGTGTTAATTCTGCCACTCGCGTTTACGGCGGTCTTTTGGAGTCGAGAAGTGATTTATGTGGCGGGACTCTGGGACAAATATGCCCAAGCGGTAGGACTTATCCTGCCAATTATCTTTGCCTTTGCGTTTTACTCCTTTTTGGACATTATTAAGTCCAGCGTTTTAGTCCCTGTCAAAATGGGGAGGGATATGGCGGTGTCATTTATCTTAATGTTGGGGCTCACCGTGGGCTTTTACTTTGGCGCTAAGACTAGTTTGGAACCCTTAACCGCTATGGCCTACGCCATGTGGTTTGGTACCGCTTCTGCTCTTGTCATCTCGGTGGTTCAAAGCAGGAAAAGGCTTGGTCAATGGATTCTTAGTCACGAGCATTATATTTTGATCGCGCAAGCTTTGGTAACAGCTTACGCGGGGCGGGTGGAAAATATGCCTCTTAAAATCGGGTCGTTTGTAATGTTTATCGGACTATACATTTGGTCGGTGCGGGTGTCTAATCTGGTCGACCT
>CAZTSS010000093.1:0-2831 GCA_964616765.1 uncultured Candidatus Saccharibacteria bacterium | reverse complement strand
GGAATTTTGCCAATAAAATTTGGAACATGGCGCGGTTTTTTCTTATGGAGGTTGACAAATATAAAGAGTCGACCGGTAAGGATTTAGAATTTTTGAACGACGAAGTCAGTAACCAGCTAATAAAGTCCGAAACTTTTTTTACGGCTAAAGACAGGAGTAACGACAAAAGCACGGGTACAAATCCTAACAACAAAATTAGTCAGCTCACAGAGTCGGACAAAAAAATCTTGGACGACTTAACCGCGCTTATAGAATCCGTAGACGACAATTTGACCAAATACCGCTTTGCCGATGCCGCGGAGGGTATTTACCATTTTATGTGGGACGAGCTGGCCAGCAACTATCTGGAGGAACTCAAAACCCGGCAGGACAAAGAAATCGCCCTATCAGTTTTCCGGCACATTTTTATGACTTGCCTGAAACTGCTCCACCCCTTTATGCCGTTTATTACGGAAGAAATCTGGTCCCACTTGCCCAAAAAATCCGACAAACCCTTGGTTACATCATCATGGCCGACTGCTGTAGTATACAAATAAGTATGTATTTGACTTTATAACTTAATATGCTATATTTCGGGTGTGAACTACATCACAACTACAGAATTAAGAACAAAAACTACCGAACTTGTTGAAGCTCTGCAAGGAGGGGAGGAGGTGGACATCTTGCATAGGTCTAAAATTGTGGGTAGAATAATCCCGAAGTCCCAAAGTCAAAGACCAATAAAAACTGTTACAGATCCTGCCAAGTTGATTTCCGGTATAAAAAGATTAGTTGGTGACGCTGGTAAATATACCAAAGAAGAAAGGGAAGCTATTTATCACAAGCACTTGGAATCAAAATATGGCAAACATTTTTTTAGACGCTAATATCCTTTTGGATATTTTTGACAGAAAGATTCTCAACGAAGAGTTTTTTGGCGGTAATAATATATTTATTTCCCCCCTTTCCATTCACTTGCTATGCCATTTTGCTAAGGTAGTAGCTCCCGACCCGGAATTGCTGGACCAAATAGACCAGTTTAATATTGTTGATTTGACTGCAGAGATTGCGACAAGATCTTTTCTAGGGCCCACCAAAGACTACGAAGACAATGTCCAGCTACATAGTAGCGTGGCTTGTGGGGCTAGTATTTTTTATACTTCCGACAAAAATTTATTGAAACTTGGTTTTTTTGGCTTTACTAGAATTTTACCGACAGGAGATACTGGTAATTTAAGCCGTTTTCAGTAATATCGCTTTCCAGCCAAAGTTGGTTGCAGCGGTTATGTTATCTTGGTTGTCGTCGATCAGTGTTATTTTGGACTTTTCAAATCCGCAGGCTTTTTCTGCAATTTCGAAAATTCGGAAATCTGGTTTAACAATACCGTAGTCACAGGATTCTATGATTGCGCGGTAATCAACTTTGGGAATTAATTGGCCCAGCCTTTCGAATGTTCCGCGATAAATGTTGGTAATTATTCCGACTTGAACCCTTCGCTCGACCAAATCTTTTATCAACTTGTGCATTTCTGGTATCGGTTCGTACCCGGCAAGCCAAAAAGAAAGAAAGTCTGTATCTCCAAACGAAAGCGCTAACTCATGTTCATAAATTTTTCCAAGGCCTTCTGGACTGATCAAACCCTTACAGGCGTCTGTATCGTATTTCAGGAACACGGTCTTAATTTCCTCTACGGATTTATTGGCTAGTTTTGCTAGATTTCCAAAAGATCTCTTTACCCCAAAAACGACGCCCCCTAAGTCAAAGTAAACAAAACCATCAAAATCCTTTGACAACAGAGGCGTCGCCCAGTCGTACATGCTAATTTATAACCTCACCCTCAACAGGTCCTTGGCTGGATGTTCCTCCTTGTGGGTTTGATCCACTGCTTCCGCTAGATCCGTCGGACCCGGGTGTGCCTTGCGGACCGGATTGACCGCCGGATGAACCTTGAGGTCCGCCAGCGCCACCAAAGGGACTTGCACCGCCAAAAGGTCCATTAGGGCCAAAGGGGTTTTCCGGTTGTGGACCGCCCCCAGGATTTGCTCCATCGGGACCTGCGGCACCGCCTTGGCCTTGTTGGCCGTACATCGCCTGACCGATCTTTTGCGTCTCCAAAGACAGCTCCTGCGTCTTGTTTTTTATATCATCCAAAGTCCCATTTGGCATGACATCCTTTAGTGCTTTAATCTTTGCTTCCACGGAGGTTTTTATATCTGCAGGCACTTTGTCGCCGCCGTCCCGCAGGCTTTTTTCCGCGGTGTAGACCAAGCTGTCGGCCATGTTTTTGGCGTCAATCAGCTCCTTCTTCTTCTTGTCCTCCTCCGCGTGCGCCTGCGCGTCTTTAACCATCTTTTCCACCTCGTCTTTGGCCAGCCCCGTCCCGCCCTGAATGGTAATTTTTTGCTCTTTATTACTGGCTTTATCTTTGGCCGTCACATTTAAGATGCCGTTTGCATCAATATCAAATTTGACTTCTACTTGCGGGACGCCTCTGGGCGCGGGCGGGATGCCGTCCAGAATAAACCTCCCCAGCGATTTGTTGTCGCCCGCCATTTCCCGCTCACCTTGCAGAATGTTTATCTCAACGCTGGTTTGGTTGTCCGCCGCGGTAGAAAACACCTGTTGCGCAGAAGTCGGTATAGTGGTGTTGCGCTTTATTATTGGTGTGCTGACTCCGCCCAAAGTCTCAATCCCCAGAGTCAAGGGCGTGACATCCAGCAACAGAACATCTTTAACATCTCCGCCCAACACGCCACCCTGGATTGCCGCGCCTACCGCCACAACCTCGTCGGGGTTGACGCCTTTGTGCGGTTCTTTGCCAAAAAAGTTTTTAACAATCTCGTTGACTTTA
>CAZTSS010000092.1:0-2893 GCA_964616765.1 uncultured Candidatus Saccharibacteria bacterium | reverse complement strand
TAAAATCGGACTTTTGGAGCTGGGCAACTATGCCGTCAACCCGTTCTTTGCTGGATAAATCCAGCTTTTTACCATCTTTCTCCACCAGACTTGAAGTAAATCTACCGTCCGCGTGATTGAACACGCCCTCTACCGACCAATATTCCACAGGTTTAAACTCCTGACGCTCCCGCTCCCGTTCCACAATAATTCGTACCGCAACACTCTGCACCCGACCGGCAGAAAGCCCAAACCGCACCTTTTTCCATAGCAAAGGCGAAAGTTTGTAGCCAACAAGCCTGTCCAAAACCCGCCTGGCCTGCTGCGCGTCCACCAAGTTTGCATCTATCTTGCCTTGATGCTCAAAGGACTCTTGAACCGCGCTTTTGGTAATTTCGTGAAATACCGCCCGACCATAGTCAGCTTCTTTAAGTTTTAGCAGTTCTTTAAGATGCCAGGCAATAGCCTCCCCTTCCCGATCGGGGTCGGTTGCTAAAACAACTTTGGTGGCATCTTTTGTATACTTTTTTAGTTCAGTAATGGTCTTTTTTGCCTTATCTGGGACAACATATTCCGGTGTAAAATTGTGCTCAACATCAACACCCAAACCGCTTTTAGGCAAATCGCGCACATGACCCATAGAGGCACGCACCACAAAGTCTTTCCCCAGAATAGTCGACAAAGTTTTTGCTTTGGTTGGAGATTCCACAATAACCAAATTCATTGCTCAAGAATACCACACTAGTCAACTCTGCAAACCATTGACGGAAGTCGTCTCTTGGTATAAACTCTCTCATAGACAGATTGGGACGGATGGCGAATCTCGTTCGTAATTGCTCGAGTGCAACCACCCACAAACTCCCAGTCTTCTTTTATATCAGCCACTTTTTCAAATCCTCAAAACTTAAATAGATATCCGGTTTTATCTGCTGTCTAAAAGTGCTAATTGCCTTGTTATGGGCGTTATTTTGTTTCCCGATTTCGTCAAAATAAACGGCATTCGTATCCACGGTCTCACCAGAAATCCGGAACAACTCTATTAAGTATTTCTTGATTAAACTTTCCCTACCTTTGTATTCCCTATCCACCACAATCTCCTCGACATATTTTAAATCACTCCTAATAAGCAGAAAGATCAACACCGCAAAGGTTTTGTAAACGAAAATATTCGGTTTTGACATTTTACGAAATAGCTCTTGAATCTTCCTTTTTTCCGATGAACTAACCATAACGGATCTTTTTCTATCGTTAGAATAAGCCACGACCGTGGGTTTTTCGGTGTTTTCTATCTTTCCCGATTGGTCGATGTAAACCCTATGTTTATGTTTATGCTTAACCATCAATAATATCCTCCACCCGGCTGACTAAGTGGGCGCCTTGTTTAATAAGCTCGTTTGCCCCCATGCTGGTGTAATCAAAAATACTGCCGGGTACCACATAAACATCCTTACCAAGCTCCAAGGTAGCCTCCACGGTAGACAGACATCCGCTTTTTTGCGTCGCCTCAATTACCAAAAGCGAGTCTGCAAGTCCGGCAATGAGCCGATTGCGCTCTAAAAAAGTCCACTTAGAAGCGGATAAATAAGGCTCAAAGCCGGAAACCAAAAAGCCCTTTTTTGACGCTACTACCTGTTTGCCTAACTCTTTGTTACTAAAGTCACTAAGTTTTTGGACGCCAAAGCCTAAAACCCCCACTGTTACCCCGCCGGACGCTAGGGTGGCTTTTTGGGCTTCTTCGTCAATGCCCTCCGCCAAACCGGAAATCACAGCAAAGCCCGCCGCAACAAGCCTGGGGACAAAATCCCACACTACTTTTTTACCGTAACTACTCATAGTCCGACTGCCAATCACTGCCAAACTTTTTGTCGGCCAGGAAAAAGCCCTCCCCACAGCGTCATCACACAAAACAAACAGCTCTTTAGGCGGATTTTTAAGATTTTTTATGGACTCGGGAAACCGCGGATCCCCAAACGGAATTTTTAACACCATGCACGCACAATACCCCATCTTTCTGGCGCGTCAAGACTATAATCTCTAGTAATACTAGAGAACTGGGTATTGACCACTTTACTGGGCGGTGATATTACAGAAATATGAACAGGAATTTCATGGGACTCGTTTATTTTGGCATAGCCTTATACATTAAGGAGGTAAAGAGCGGTGTCTAACTTGACGGAACTCGATCTCTTAAAACTAGCCGTGGTTGTGGGATTTTTGGTGCTTGGAGCACTGATGTATATTTTAAAACAAAGCGTCGCCCAGTACAAAGACCGAAATAGAGGTAATCTCTAGTTTTGCAAGAAAATTTGATAAAGAAGGCTTAAAGTATGGATCCAGAAAAAGCATTATACCTAGGACAACTAAGAGGCATTGTTATCACAGCTTTATTGCTGATTGGCTTAATTGTCAATATTAAGAGAAAAACATCCTCGCAGAATAAACCCAAAAGTTAGTTCAGGCCCCACCTTAAGAACCACATCACTATTTCACATTAAAATCAAAGTCCCAGCTGGAGACACCTCCTACATCCAGCACTTTAATCCGCTTCTCCTCGAGATTATTACGCAGGACATCTGCTTCCGCGAACTTGCTCAATTTTCTGCAACCGTCCCGCTTTTCTAGAACAGCCTCGATTTCTCCTCGGGTAGTTTTTCTTTTAGCCAACTCGATGCGACTTAGCTCCTGCAAAAACACCAAGGGCTCAAGATCAAACAACCCCAACACATCCCCAATTACTCTTACTACCTCCAAATAACCAGCGATTTTTTCTTTGGTGATGATATCAGCTCTGCTTTGCCTTTGCGCTACGGCCACCTCCCCAACCAACCTGTGGAGCATAGCAATAACCGGCACGGTGTTAAAATCATTATCCATATAACTTTCAAACTCCTCTAGCAAATCGGTCACCAGCCCC
>CAZTSS010000091.1:0-2901 GCA_964616765.1 uncultured Candidatus Saccharibacteria bacterium | reverse complement strand
CCCCGTCAAAATGTCTAAGAACTTTCTTGTAAAAAAGGCCAAACAACAAAATTCCCGTAACGAGAAGCGGTGAGAATTTACAACCTGCGACTACAAAATAGTACAAAACTCCCGGATCGTCTGTGAGTCGACCCAAAAAAATTTGTTCATGTCCGCCTTCTACCCCGATTTCTTTTACGCCACGGATAAACACATAGTCCAAAGTTTTAAGAGGTTGGATCCACATAGACGGCCAGAGGACAAAATAAGTTGCTAGTACGACCAGAAACCACTGGCCAAACACTTTTGCGACTTGCTTTGGGGCTTTAGGGTAAACCATCAGGCAGGCGAGTCCGGCAAACGGCACCATAAATAATGCGGAGGATTTGGTTAAAACCGAAAGTCCCGCAAAAATGCCGGACGCAACCAATCGCCAAGGTTTGACGAGCGCCCTTTCTTGTCGCCTTATCTCTAAGTCATAAAAAAGCCACACAAAGCTTGCCAGCATAAATGAAGTCATTAAACCTTCCAGATGAATCACGCGCGTGAGAGCGTAAAAAAACGGTTCAAAAGTCAAAAGACTTAAAGAAATAAACGCGTATCTTACGCCAAAAAGTTTTCTCAAGGGGTAAAAAACAAAGCATAGCGTTACGCCTAGTATTAACACCATCGCGAGTTTTTGAAAGAAATGCAGAGTAAAAACCGCGCCCACGGGGTCTATGGCCTCGTCCGGACATGTAGCCACCGAGCAGTAGAGTCCCTGAACCTTAACCGCACCCGTCCCAAGCCACATCAGCGTTACCCCGGGGTGGTATTTTTGCAGAGTTTTTTCAAAGTCTAGAGTAAAAACCCCACTACCAAAGTCGTAAATCCTCTGCTTCCACTTCCAGACATCGGTGTTAAACATTTCCTGGCCCAAATACGGCAATCGTGCGACGACGAAGAAGGCAAAAAACAGGATTTCGTATTTTAAGTGTTTCACAATGCTGGCCTTTTTCATAAATCAAATTCCATCAGCAAAGGTAAATGGTCGGATACATCACTGTTAATTGTTTGGAAGTGTTTTACCTTAACCATCCTGTTTACAAAAATGTAATCCACTATATTTAACCCACTTTCTAGGTGATCTTTGAAGTCAGGTCTTGTGGTTTTTATCTTATAATCTTTCACTAAGTTTTTAAGATGATTGTCCAAGATTTTTATTGACGCTGTGTCTGGGAGCAGATTAAGATCGCCCACAACTATAGTTGGAACTTCTTTTTCCAAGGCCTTTTTTATAATAAATTCGCACTCGCGGATCGTTCTCTCGTCCCCGTGTTTATCTTTGGTCCATATGCCGTGAATATTTAAGATCCTTAAGCTACCGCTCCCAATTTTTAGATCTGTTATCAGCAGGGCGCGACCATGATCAGTTTGTTCCCAATCGGTCCAATCGTATTTCAGCTCGTAAGATTTATAAAAGAATTCATTTAAGGCTGATTCGATGGGATATTTTGATAATAACTCGTTACCTTGTTCTACATATCCGCCAAAATCCCTCGTCACTTCACTATTTTTGATAACTTTATTGGTTATCCACAACGGGCCGAAAAAGCTGTACGGATACATATAGCGTACGGCCTTCTCAATTCCTTCCTTAGATTTAAATTGGGGAAAGACTTTTTTGTCCAAGTTACGCACTACTTCTTGTAGTGATACGAAGTCAGCATTCTGCTCGATTATTAAATCCGATATTTGTTCTGTGTTAGCTATTCTTATTCCGATATTTATGTTTAGTAATTTCATGGGTTTACTGCCACAATCCCACTGAGCCATCAGGAATTATAGATCAATTCTAGCATCTTTATTCGTATTCCCGCGGTAATTGTGGTTGCTAACGAGCTTGTTCTGTATTAATCGGCGTAGTGGTTACTGAAATGGACGATTTCGATAGTCGTTTCGTTTTTAATACCGAAAATTGCACGGTACTTTCTGTCTATTCTAAAGGAGTACAGGTTTAGTTCCTTTGGGTGTAATTTCTCACGGTGTAATGACGGGTGATTTGGATTAGTCTCAAAAAGGGCCTCTTGCTTCTGGAACTTTGTTCCCAAAGAGTATCTGTCTAGGTACTTTTCCAGATCGGGGCGGAGCTTTTCAATTTGCATAAAAGGACGACTTGGACAGTCCGTCAACTACTCCGCTTATAAATTTCTTGGTGTATTTACCCGAACCCTCTAACTTTTTAGTTACTACATCGAGGGGTTGTTTTTTGAACACAGTCAGGTCATCTGCTCTATTAAGATGGGATCGTAACAGGTTGCGGATATATTCGGACCTTGTGGCAAAGCCCTCCTTAATTGAGGTTAAGTCGATTGTTCTTGCCATTTCATCCGGCAAAGATATGGTTATAGTGGTCATTATGACAGGAGTTTAACAAAATTTCTTATTATTTGTCAATCTTTAACAACGGTTATTTTGCCCCCGTAGATGGTGGACGAAGTTTTGATTTTTAAATCCTGTATGTTCTGAATTGACATGACTAGCGAAGGCACTAGGACTACAGACAACGCGATGATTTTAATTGGCAAAGATTTGATTTTTCCCATAAGTAAGTTCAAAATCCAGCCCGCGGTGAGGAGAAAAAAGGGGTAGGTGATTAGGTAGTAGTGAGAGCGGTTTTTTTCCAGCCCGGAGACATAAAAAGTCAAAATATAAAACATCAATGTTGCCAGCAGGACGCCCTTATTTATCTGCATGTGTTTTTTCTTGACTGTGTTGTACAGGAGAATCGCCGATCCGACGATGAAGACTGCAAAGGCCGTGTAGCCTAAATTTTCCGGCAGTTTGACTAGCAAAGCGTCAAAAAATTGTCCCAATTGGTCCGTCAGACTGACTTTGCCGACATTAGTAAACTGCCACAGCGCGCCTTGGGGGCCGTCGGTG
>CAZTSS010000090.1:0-2929 GCA_964616765.1 uncultured Candidatus Saccharibacteria bacterium | reverse complement strand
GTTTTTTCCACAAACACTACTTCCGCGTCAGAAAAAGTCGTCCCCCACTTAAACGAGTAGTTAACAACATAGTCGTCGCGGTAAATTAGCCCGTCTTTGTGCATTTTTTCAAAAGTCGACCGAACAACGGCCAAGCTTTGCGGATCCAAAGTAAAGCGATATCTACTCCAGTCCACACTTGCCCCCATTTGGCGGATTTGATCTTCTATCAAATGTCGGTTGGTTTGGACAAAGTCCCAAATTTGCTGATAGAGCGTGTCGCGGTCAAAATCAAACCGCGATTTACCCTGCTTTTTAAGTTCGCGCTCAAAGGTGGTTTGGGTTTCAAAGCCTGCGTGATCGGTACCCGGCACCCACAGCGCGCTGTAGCCCTGCATGCGCTTCCACCGGATTAAAATATCCTCAATAGCGATCATTAACACATTGCCCATGTGCATTTTTCCGCTGGCGTTGGGCGGGGGCAAGATTATGGTGTAAGGTTTTTTGGCCGGGTCGCGCTCCGCTTTAAAATAACCGCCTTCTTCCCACATTTTGTAAATCCGCGGTTCGACATCCTTGTGGCTGTACTTAGAGTCCATTGCCATGCCGTAGATTATACCTTAAAGCACCCCGTGGTATATAATTGACAAATCTTATGCGCTTTTCGTCGCGGGTCCCGGCTTCGCGCCCGACTCCTCAAATCGCATAAGGATTTGTCTACATACACAGGGGCCGTTAGCTCAGTTGGTAGAGCGCTGCATTCGCATTGCAGAGATCGCCGGTTCGATTCCGGCACGGTCCACCAAAAGTGGTAAAATCACCCACACATGAAAAAAGTTGTCGTTATAGGCGGAGGGACGGGAACTTATGTGGTTTTGTCCGCTCTCAAAAATTATCCGGTACATCTCACAGCAATTGTTGCTATGATTGATTCCGGCGGGTCAACCGGACGACTAAGAGATCAGTACGGGGTTTTGCCTCCGGGCGATATTCGGCAAGCGTTGGTGGCGCTTTCGGAAGAGTCGAAAATTTGGCGCGAGCTGTTTACCTATAGATTCCAAGGCGGAGATTTTGACGGTCATAACTTTGGCAATATTTTTTTGTCGACTGTAGAAAAAATATCCGGTTCCTTTTCTCAAGCCATAAGGACCGGTGAAAAGTTGTTAAAGACTAAGGGAAAAGTCTTGCCGGTAACCCTGGGAAACCTTGTACTACATGCAATGCTGGAAGATGGCCAGATTGTGACCGGTCAACATGAGATCGATGTACTAGGCCAAAATTGGAATGTTCCCGTCAAGAGAATTGTTAAAATCTGGTCGACTCCAAAGTCGCAAGTCACAAAAGAGGCCAAGCGAGCAGTTGAGAAAGCCGACTATATAATAATCGGACCGGGAGATTTGTACACCAGCGTCCTGCCGAATTTTCTCGTAACGGGAATGTCGGAAGCAGTAGTAAAAAGTCCGGCAAAAAAGCTGTTTGTCGTCAATCTAATGACAAAACGGGGTCAGACGGACGGCTATAAGGCAAGCGACTTTGTTGCAGAATTAAGAAAATATGCAAAAGGCTTGATCCCCGACTATGTCCTAATAAACAAAGGAAAAATAACAAAAAATGTGATGGACTGGTATCAAAAAACCTGCGAGGTGGAGCCGGTGGAAAATAACCTGCACGACAGTAAAAAGACAAAAGTAATCACCGCGGACATCGTCAGTAAAACCCAATATGGCAAAACCATCTCCGACCGGATTCAAAGAAGCCTGATCCGCCACGATCCGGAAAAGCTGGGTAAAACGCTCTGGAACATTATGGATATTGACAATCACCCCAAATCAATGAAACTATAATTGTGATGGACGAGAAGGAACCGGCAGAGAAAATCGAAACTTTAGCAGACACACCCATGGAAAGAGATGGTCTTAGTAGTTCGGGCTATAAAGGACCACAGAGACAAACCGAAGATTTTGCAGAAATGCCGGGAGGTCATATCTCAATCCGCAGACATTCTCATTCGGGTCAAGGCTATGCAGGCGACACCAGAAGAGGGATGCAAGGGAACATCGGAAAAGGGAAGGATTATGTCCCCGAGGGCTGGGCCAAAGGTAGTTACAACATGACAGACCCATCCGACTACATGAGATTAAAATACCTAACTGATCAAGAAGCGATAGGTATTAGTGAGGGTGGAGTTGATGGCACTAAGCCAGAAAGCTCTATAACACCCACCCCACAGACTAAAAATCAACCCCGTGTGCTTTACTCAACGGACGACGAAGATCACAGACATCGTTATCCAGAAACTGGATATCATATAAGAAGAGAAGACTATTCAGATGGACCAGAACCAACCATGAGTGAAGCCCAGGCTATAAGACTTAAAAAAGAGGCAGATAGAATCAGATATTTTGGGAGGAATTGATAGTGAAAGCGGATTTTTCAAAAATCATCAGGGAGTCGATTCACATTACAAAGTCAAATAAACGCCTGTGGGTTTTGGGCTTGGTAGTAGCCTCAATCTCTGCCGGCGGTAATTTTGGCAGTGGCGGTAATTTTGGCGACTTGGCAAAACAGTTTGACAAACCAAAGCAGGAAAACAATGTCCAGTTGGATTCGATGTTTAAATTAGACGGTCCGCCGATTCCCCAACAAAACCTGCTTAACGAAAATTTACTGACTTCTGCGGAGCAGTTACCTCAAATTTTAGGCGCATCGACCACCAGCCTTGTGGGACTACTTAAACTGATTCCCCTCTCCTTTTTTGCCGGACTGGGACTTTTAGTAACCATAGCCATTCTTGTAGGCATAGCTGTTTCTTTATACGCGCAAAGCTGGGCGCAATCCGGGCTGATTGCCGGGATTAATCTCCAAAGCGCGGGGCAAAATCCATCGCTGTATCAAATGTCGGACAAGGGCAAACTTAACGCGGTCCAAGTCATAAAACTTAGACTCTTTC
>CAZTSS010000089.1:0-3016 GCA_964616765.1 uncultured Candidatus Saccharibacteria bacterium | reverse complement strand
CCAGGCCGTACAGACTGCTAACAACTTTTCTAATGTTAAACTTTAGGAGCTCGGTAATTTCCATACGGCTAGTATAGCACTATTGTCCCGTCCAAATCCGTCCTTAAAATCGTACAATTAACAAGCTCTAAAGCATGCAACACATCGGGCGAGGGATGACCAAAGTTGTTGCGACCTACCGATATAACGCATATCTTAGGCCGAATTTTTTGAAGCAAATTTAGGCTGGTATTGTATTTTGACCCGTGATGCGAGACCTTGTAGACACCCACATAAGTCTCCAAGCCGGAAAGCGCGGTTTCTAAAACTGCTGTACCGGCATCACCAGTTAATAGAGCTGTAAAATCTTGTCTGGTCAAAAGAATGACGATGGCGTCATCGTTTTCCTCGTGGGACAGGTTTTTAACTGCGGGCGATAAAACCTCCAGCTTAGTAGAACCCAAAGCCAGCAAATCGCCTCTGGCCAAATTGTCAGCCACAGGAGTTGCGGGACAGTAGCGAAGCACCCTATCTAAACCGCCCACATGATCTTGGTCATAGTGAGTAATAATAACTGTCTTTAGCCGACAAATAGGGAAGACTGACCTCCTAGCAGACAAGTAATTTGCCTGATAATTGTATCCGGTATCCACCATCGCGGAACCATAATCAGGACTATGTATGACAATACTATCCCCTTGACCCACATTAAGAAACGCCAGATAAAACTCACGGCTCACAGGCAACAGTAGGGTAGCACGAATCACATAGTAGCCAAAGATAAAAAATAAGTAGGGCAGTAGTCTCATTTATTTGCCTTGGCAGTAAAGAATTTAATGAATGCGAGTAGCAGAAAGTAATAACCAAATACCGCGGGGGCAGAAAATCTTAAATTAACGGATGCAGATCTAAAGTTGGCAAACAACTCTGACAGACTGACAAAAAAGTCCAAAAAAGGAAATAAAACTAACGCCAATAGTTTAGCCAGCAGGGGAAATATAAAACTAACACCGACGAGCAAGCCTCCCAAGATGGTGCAGATCGGCACAACCCAAAGCACCAGCGGGTTGCTAATCAAAGAAACCGCGCTAATCGATCCAAAATAATAAGAAAGCACCGGATTTACCATTAATTGGGCGCTTAGGCTAGTAGTAAAATCCTCAAGAACGCCGGGTAGCTTTTTGACACCAAGACTCGATAATAGCCCAGTTAAAGCCTGCGGAACAACCATCACCCCCAAAGTCGCTAAAAAACTTAACATAAAACTGACAGAAAATAGTTGACTGGGAGCTAGACATACTAGGACTATACCTGAAAATAAGAGTACTTTTATGCCATGTGATGGTCGACCGTAGAATTTAAAAATCACCGCAATAGACCCCATAATCCACGCCCGCACTGCCGGAATACCAAATCCCGATATTCCCGCATAAATCAGAGTAGAAAATAAACCGAATAATAGATTTTTAAGTTTGTATTGAGATCCCAATATCCGCATTAATAAAGTGAATACCAAGCTGATATTATAGCCGGAAACCACCACCACATGGATCAGGCCGACTTTCTTTAAGATGTCGTTATATGTAGGAACGAGATTAAACTGATCCTCGCCTAAAACCATGCCCATCACTAGCTCACTGTGCGGGCTGGGCAGGACTTCCTGCACTTTATAAGAGGCAGATTTTTTGAATTCGTCGGACCAAACTTTAAAACCACAGTACACTCCCCTGCCCAGCCCGCCAATCCCCTGCCCACCAGTCTCAACAGCACATCCGTCAACCTTTACCACAGAGCGCGAACTTTTATCGTTACTCAACTCACCTAAAAATCTAGCGCCATCCCAAGCCACATACCCACCCACCCGCCACACGGCAATACAAAACAAGATCAACAAACCATAACTTTTCATACCAAAAAATCCAAACTATCATAGATTGTCGTAGCTATTATCGTGGGCGCTAAAAACTCTTACCATCTTGACTACCAAAGTCAGAACGAAATCAGGCTTTTTAAACTCTCCACCAAAGTGCCGGCCAAACCGCTTTTCTCCTTAAAGTCGTCAAACGACACATACGGGCGATTTTCAATAATCCTACCAGCATAAGCAGGACCTATCCCGGGCAATGCGTCCAACTCAGAACTGGTTGCCGTGTTTACATTCACCAAAGACCCAACCGAATCGGTACTCCCGGATCCTTGTGAACTTCCGGAACTCCCGCCAGATGTGCTATCGGGATCAGAGGAACCAGAGGAACCAGAGGATCCAGAAGACCCGGAAGAGCCGGAACTACTGCCACCAGAAACACTACCGCTTGAGCTACTACTGGCATCCACCTGCATTTTAGCAAGCTCGCCGGCGACTTTTGCTTTTTGGCTGGCGTCGCTAGCCACCCCCAAATTTAATGCCTTTACTCCCCCGCCCTGTGCCAAAGCGTCAATGTCCCAATCAAACGGAATATAAACTTTCTGACCATCGCTGACACTTTGTGACAAGTTAAGATTCTTACTGACCCATAACGCGCTTGTCTCACTCACAAAACCGCCACCCAATGCCAGCAAATCCCCTAATCTACTATTGACTTTCAGCGTATATACACCGGGGCTTTTTACCGCCCCCGCAAGGTCAACCTTAATCTCCTTAGTTTCATCAGAATCATTCGTACCAGAAACTTGGGAAGTACCAGTACCTGCGGCCGAGACCTGCACGGCCGCCTCCCCTTTCTTGTAATCCGACCCAACCACAACGACAATAACGCTTATAAGCATGCTGACGGCTAATGTAGCCAAAAAAGGTTTTTTAGAAAAAACATTATTTACTCTGTCCAAAAAACTCTCATATAGTTTTTGCGTCTGCTCCTCAAACATGCTTCATAAATACCACGACTTTGACTTTTGACAAGATGGTTATCTCTATTAGCACAAGAATATGCCGTGGAGATAACTTACAAACACTGTTTCCCGCATTATTACCGACCAGACAACCAACTCCCGTTAAATGTGTGGTTTACTAACCTAACATTAACCGCATATAAAACGC
>CAZTSS010000088.1:0-3041 GCA_964616765.1 uncultured Candidatus Saccharibacteria bacterium | reverse complement strand
CTCGTTCATTAAAGCCCGGGCTATAGCTACGCGTTGCTGTTGACCGCCGGAAAGCTGGGCCGGGGTATTTTTTAACTTGTCGGAAAGCCCGACTTTTTCTAACAACGCCAAAGCCCGCTCCTGCGAGTCATACTTTTTAGAAGTGTAGACAGAGGGAAGCAAGACATTTTGCAAAGCCGGTGTTCTGGCCAGTAAATTAAAGGATTGAAACACAAAGCCGATCTCGTTTGACCGTAATTTGGCGAGTTGTGCGTCATCTAATGTAGCCACATCCGTACCGGAAAAAAAGAGATTTCCCGCGGTTGCCCGGTCCAAAAGACCTAAAATGTGCATCAGAGTTGATTTGCCGGATCCGGATTTCCCCACTATACTTACAAATTCTCCCGCATCAATTTTCAGGCTAACCCCGTCTAAAGCCTTAAAAACGCTCCCGCCAAGCTCGTATTGTCGCACAATGTTTTTTGTCTCTATGATTGTCATACATATTACAGTTTTACTTTTTGCCCGACTTTTAGATTTAAACTTGCAGGATCAGCTATAACCAAAGCCTCTTGCGACAGTCCACTAACCACGCCAATAAACTCGTCGCCCTCAAAGCCTTTTTGCACCTCTGTCTTGACGACACTATTTTGGACGACGGTGTAGATATAGGTTTTGTCGGACTCATCAAAGAAGGCTTCCGGCGGTAAGGAAAGCAAATTCTCCGATTTTTCTATTTCAATATCTGCCGACCCGCCAAAACCCACCACCGGCATAACTTTGGAGGTGTCAAAAGAAATATCGGCCATAATGGCAGTACTTCCATTAGTTAAAGTGACAACTTTAGAATCAAGGGCTGTGATCTCGCCCGTAAAAACCTCGCCAGGATAGCTGTCTAAATTAACCTTTGCCTTCATACCGACGCTGACATGACTGACATCTGCTTCATCGATTTCCGCTTTAAAGACCAATTTGTCCTTGCCAGTAATAGCAAATAACTCCTGCCCCACAGTAACATACGAGCCGGTATAAATGTCGGCCAAAGCCACCAATCCGTCCGCCGGGGCCTTAACCACGCCGTTTTGATAATTTACCAACGAGGAATAATAGCTGGAATAGCCGGAAGTAACGGCCTTTGCAACCGCCTGCTTGTCGTCCTCCAGAATTTTTAAAGAAGCGAGCGCTGTTTGGTACAGGGCCTCCGCATTTTTGTAAGCTTGTTTGATGTCCTCGTCGTTATCGGCCATGTAAGCGCGCCAGGCTTCATCGCGTTCGCGCTTTCTGATGTCCTCTGTGGCTTTGGCAGAGGTTATTCTTTGGTCGTACGACTCTAAATCAGCTTTAGCGCCCAGATAGGTTGCGTATGCCGAGTCCAAGGAAGCTTGAAGGGAGGCTAGATCAAATTCCAAAACCACATCGCCTAACTTAACCGCGTCGCCACTTTTAACCTTAACCTTATTAATCGTCCCAGAAATTCCCGCCCGTACAGTAAAACCCTCTGTAACCCCGGTATAACCGCTGGCAGAAATAGTTTTGGCTATTTCTCTAAATTCCGGTTTAACCACCTCAACTTTGGGAACGCCGTTTCTTGACCTAAGAAAGTAAAATCCCAGTCCCAAAACCGTCACTAAAATAACTAGCGGTAAGTATTTATTAACTTTTCTTTTTAGCTTTGCCATCGCAGGTTATTATACTTTAAAAACCTATTGTTGGTAACCACCAAGCTGTGTATTATATAAGCATGGGGCGACTAATTGCAAGCAGGCATCCGCGCAGAGAAATCAACAGCGTTAAATACGCTATGCGGGGTATTTACCATGCCACTGCCAATGAGGAAAACTTTAGAATCCAGCTGGCCATTGTTTTGGTGACTATTATTGCCGGGGTTATCTACAAGCTCCATCTATTTGAATGGCTGGCTTTAGTTGTAGTTTCCGGCATGCTCCTGTCCGCAGAACTGATAAATACCGCCATAGAGGAGTTTATTGACCATTTAATTCATGAACATCACGAAGGCGCGCGGGTGATTAAGGACCTTTCCGCCGGCTATGTGTTGGTTACGGCTTTTTGCGCGCTTGCGGTGTATTTAATAGTCTTTTTGCCAAAAATCTTTCACTCGCTATAAGCAGACCCAGATATACAAGTCCAAAAATATACCCCGCGACGACATCACGGATATAATGTGCGCCTAGCAAAACCCTGGAGCCACCCACAAGGAGCACCATAACTGCGCTAAAGATTCTAATGGCGTGTTTTGATAATTTGTCTAAACCCTTAATGCTGTACGACAGGTAAATCAAGTAGCCAAAAAACGCTGTATAAAACACCGTGTGTGTGCTAGGGAAAGAATAAACTTCCGACTTTAACAACCACTCCCATGGGATAAAGCCTTCCGATAAGTAGCCCTCCGGTCTTTGTAATTTGAATGCCGACTTTAAAAACGCGCTATACAATCCGCTACCCAGCGACAAGGAGACAAACAGCATCCGCAAATAACCCTTTTTGACCAGAAAATAAAGCAGGACGATACCCGCCACGACAAAAATAATCGGCGAGCTCCCCACCACACTTATATCTTTAACCGAATCGTAGACGATTTGCATATAGTTATAGAATTAGTATATCAGGTTGTAAATGCGGACGACCTGTAGTCATGGCTGGTTGTACCTTTAATTATCGCATTTTCTAGTGATATTAGAATTTTGGAATCCCGCTATAGAGAAGATTGATTAAATCGATCGGTTAGGTAGTCAAAAACAGGCTAATAAAACCGCTAGGTAAATTAATTCTATTAAAAATAGAATATACAGTCTTGTAATAATCTGTATTTAACATAAAATTCGGGTGCGTGGGGGTGGCAGGTTGCGGAACGAGGGTTGCCACCTTCGGGCCTCGGGTTCAAGTCCCGACACCTCCACCACTGTCATACTTTTTCGTATTGACAAGAACACCTGTTTCTGATAAATTGGGTTCATAAGGTGGCAACCTAGTCCGCGACCTACGGGGATAAAACCCCGGAGTCCAGCAAATTAGTCCGCATAAGCGGGCTTTTTTGTATTTAA
>CAZTSS010000087.1:2721-3054 GCA_964616765.1 uncultured Candidatus Saccharibacteria bacterium | reverse complement strand
ATCCGTTTGAGGCATATGTACCAATAAGAATTGACAAAATCTTAATTAATAATATATATCTTGCGTATTACGACACACCAAAACTACAACGGCACCTCCAGCCGGTTTATGTGTTTGACGGTAACTACACGACTGTGGGCGGTGGCGCGGGCCAAATAGCGGTTTATTACCCCGCCATCTCCGGCGATTACATCCTGCCGGTTGAAGGCGAATAGCCTAATCCAGCAAAATAATTTGTAGCCGATTATTTTTCCCAAGAATAAGAAGTCAAAACCCAGTCCAAAGCTTGCTTTACATCGGCAAAGCGGTCGGTGGAACCCATCACCACTATAA
>CAZTSS010000087.1:2347-2711 GCA_964616765.1 uncultured Candidatus Saccharibacteria bacterium | reverse complement strand
CCTGCCGGTTGAAGGCGAATCTCCAAACCAAGCGAAGTAGAATTATCCCACAACATTTGTTATAATATCCTCGGCGCTTTAAAGAGCGACTAACATGAAGGAGGTGCCACCCATGGCACCCAAAAAAACGCCTAAAGAAGTTGCAGAGGAACTGGAAGGGACGGAACATGTTACCCACAGGTGGCAAGAGTTGGACTTAGAAAAGACACCTCTTTTCTCCCAAGAGGTGGCCTTGCACCTCAGGAGGTCGGTAATTACCGACATAGACCACAAAAGGAAGGAAATCACCTTCCGAAGGCGGTGACAAGGCACGGCACTAGACTCCGGAGAGAGGAGGTTAAACCGACACTTCGTCAATCTGACG
>CAZTSS010000087.1:0-2337 GCA_964616765.1 uncultured Candidatus Saccharibacteria bacterium | reverse complement strand
CTCTCTCTGGAGTCCCAACTTGATTGGTTATCCTGGCGATAGATTTTTTAAATAAAGTTAGTATTTTTCCCATTGGTAAGAAGCTAAAACCCAACCCAAAGCTTGCTTTACATCGGCAAAGCGGTCGGTGGAACCCATCACCACTATAATCAAGTCGATCTTATCTTTTTGGTACTCATAAATTAACACCTCGCCGGCTCCCGTGGTGGTACCGGTCTTTATACCAACACTTTCCGGAATTTCCCCAAGTAGCTTATTGGTGTTTTCCAGTTTCTTGCTGTATCTTCCGTCCAAATCCCGCAAGTCAAACTCTTTTAGTCTCACAACTTCTCTAATAAAATCATTCTTCACCGCAAACATGCCCAATTTTGCCAAATCCTCCGCGGAGGCCAAGTTTTCCCCGTCCGCATCGTCAAGTCCAATAGGGTTTGTAAACTTAGAGTTCTTTAGATCAGCTTCGGTAGCAATCTGGTTCATTAGTCCAATAAAATCCGCGTACGAGACTTTGCCGATAGATAAAGTGCATCCCGCATCGCCGGCCGAATATACTAACAGCGCTTTTAGTAAGTCGCCCACATAAAATTTTTGACCTTGCACTAATTCCGCTTTAGTTCCATCCACTTGCGTGCAAAATTGAGGGACTGTGATCTCTTCGTCCAGTTTGTAGATTTGTAGTGACGCCAACGCGGTGGCCAGTTTTGCAGTCGAGGCCGGTGGTAAAGGCAAATCGGCATCCCTTGAACTCAGGACGGTGTTTGTTTGAACATCAATTATAATATGCGACTTGGCAGAAATGGCAGGAAAAGGTGTTTCCGCAGTCTTTTGTGGTGGTTTGGGCTTGATTGCCTCCTGATATCTTGCCAGCGCAACTTGAGATTCCTGCTCCAACTTTTGCCAATAATCCGATGGAAGATTTTTATACCAAACCAATAATTTAACATCTTGTCTGACTTTTAAATAACTGGCCTTAATGCCTGTTAGGCTCGACATCAAAACAAAAACCAATCCAACTACCAAACCAATCTTAATAACAGCATCAACAAACCGACTTTCCAAAAAAGCCAAAATGTTTGCCGTCAAAAGCAATACTCGAACCAAAGAAATCTTTACTATTCCGATTTTCATACGCTGGGGTTTATTTTAACATTACGCCGGAAACAAAAAAGCCTCCGTTTGGCGGAAGCTAATTTGTCTTGACTAGAAACCGTTTCCGGTATTTGTCAGACTCAACATATCTAAATTACCACACTTTTTACAAGAAAGCAAATTTTGGTGGACCGTACGGGAGTTGAACCCGTCTAATCAAGATGTTGAGCCTGACGCGGTCACCGGACCAAACGGCCCATGGTCCACCTGCGCCGTAGAGTAAACCACAGTACAAATTTTGACAAGATAGTTGTCTCTAGTTTTATAAGAATATGTTGTTAAAGCGCACTTAAACCTAAGGCGTTAGGCGCTTTACATCCCGAGGCAAAAATGTGGCATCCTTTATACTTTCTAAATCCAAAAGCTTAGTTACAATTCTGCCAGGACCGATTCCCGCACCACCGTGAGGCGGACAACCATACTTAAAAAAACTAAAGTAACCCTCCAAAGGCTCCGTCGGTACACCTTTTTCAACGGCTTGTTTCTTTAGAATGTCTGGGCGATGTTCTCTTTGCGCACCGGTAGTAATTTCTACTCCTTTGTAAAGCAAGTCAAAACTTTTAGTCACAGTTTGGTCGTTTTCTGGGCGCATGTGATAAAAAGCTCGCTCCAACATCCCATACTCCGTCACAAAGACAAAATCGTGACCGATCTCTTCTTTAACTATTTTACATATCCCACGCTCTTCTTCAGGTGAAAAATCCCCCGCCCGCTCGCTATGAATTCCTGCCTTTTTAAGCTTTTCCTTGGCCTGCTTCATTGTCATTCGCGGAAAGGGTAGGGTAGGAATTTCTAAGTCGGGTAGCATCTCCTCCTTTACCGCCTTAAAAGCTTCCACAAGCATTCCTTCTTCTTCTTGCATAATTTCCTCGTGCGACTCTATAAAAGAGAGTTCAAAGTCCCAGCCTATAAATTCCGTAGTATGACGGGTCGTAAACGAAGGTTCGGCCCGATAAACAGGCCCCACCATAAATACCCTCTCAAACCCCGCCGATTGCGCCAGTTGTTTATAGAATTGAGGCGACTGTGCTAAGTAAGCTTTTCTATCAAAATACTTGACCTCAAAAAACTCCGACCCACCCTCGCTGGCAGTATCCATAAATGATGGGGTATAAACCTGGATATATCCGTTCTCAACACAATATTTTCTAAAACCTTTCTCCAAAGCCGTCCAAACTTTAAAAATCTTTA
>CAZTSS010000086.1:0-3055 GCA_964616765.1 uncultured Candidatus Saccharibacteria bacterium | reverse complement strand
AATGGGTTGGATTATCAGGTCTTTCCGCGCCAGCTTTCTGTCAGTAATTGGCAACAAAAGAAACAGGTTAGCAAACTTGAGCTCAGAAAAGAGTTGGGTATGTCTGGGGATAGAGAGGGGCCTATTTTTTCTATGATTTCCAGGCTTGATCCCAACCAAAAGGGTTTGGATATCTTATCCGAGGTCGTTCCTGATTTAGTTGAGTTAGGTGGCGACTTTGTACTGCTTGGTTCCGGTGATAAGGTTTGGGAGGAAAAATTTACGGAGTTGGCAAACAGTCTTAATGAGAAGCACGGTCGCAAGGCGGTTTCGGTTTCTTTGCTGTTCGACGCAGGACTGGCTAATAGAATCTATCAGGGTAGTGACTTCTTTTTAATCCCGTCCAAATTTGAGCCTTGCGGACTTACACAAATGATCGCCATGTGGTACGGGGCGGTCCCTATCGCTCATGCGGTAGGAGGGCTTAAAGACAGTATAAAACACGGTCGGACGGGGTTTCTGTTTGAGGATTATTCGAGTCAAGCTCTTTTGGCGTCAATCCAGAAATGTTTTAATATCTACAAGAGTCCGGCACATTCTGCTATAGTCGAAGAGTGTTTAAAACAGGATTTTAGTTTTGATAAAAGCGCAAAGTTATATAAGGAGCTTTACGAAAAAGCGGTGCAACTAAGAAAGGATACTTATGGGGCTGTTCATATTTGATCCATTAACCGGCTACCCAACAATATTGGCCACAAACCGTGCTAAACGGCACGACCAGACCGGGGTTGTGGGGGGCGCAAAGTCAGAAGGAAAGCCGTCAGACCCAAAAATTGCCTGCTTCTTTTGTAAAGGGCAGGAAGCATTAACTCCTCCAACATTGTATCAGGACGATGATGACTGGCATGTTAGAGTATTTCAGAACAAATTTCCCCTTATGCCTGATCACGAGATTATTGTTCATTCGCCCGATCATCATAAAGATATGGAAGATTTTGATCACGATCAGAATGTTAGGATAATCAGGGCATATTTGAACAGAGTTTCATATTTTGGGAGTCAGGACAAAGAAGTAATTATTTTTAATAATAAGGGTGGTAGGGCAGGGGCCTCGGTGGTGCACCCGCACTCGCAGATTGTGGCTGCCAGAGGGTTCCCCGGCATTATTGCCAATGAAAAAGAAGAGGCCTTGCATTACAACAACGAGAAAAGCTCGTGTTATTGGTGCGACGAATGGCGTGAAGCGGTCCAAAGTGGCAATAGAGTAGTTCATGAATCGTCGCATTTTGTATTATTTTGTCCTAAGGCAAGTAGATGGAGTTATGAGTTAGTTTTAGTCCCAAAAAACCATAAGCCCAATTTTGGTTTTATTGACGAGATGGAGATTAACGATTTGGCTAAGATTTTGCCTGGCGCGTTGTTGGTATATAAAAACTGTTTTAACAATCCCGACAGGAATTTTTGGATCCATACCGTCAGATATGAGCCCTACCATTGGCATATAGGTTTTATTCCGCATATCAAGGTTTTTGGGGCGTTAGAGTTGGGGGCTGGCATCTGGGTTAGCGATAAAGCAACGCCGGAGGATGCTGCTAAGGAATTAAGAGGGTATTTTCCGGTCAGTCTATTTAACTAGACCCGGGAAAGTCGTTTGCACACTATAGTCGGTATGCATCCTGAATTTATCGAACGAACGAGCTGACAACAAAACTGTACTTGACAGGTCAGTAAATTTTTGAAACAATGCCAAAGTTGCCAAAGACAGCAAGCGTCTTGTGACTTAATTTGCGACCGCTTGGCGGTTAATGCTTGCCGAGGACATATGCCAAATAGTTTAAAGATTCAAAAAGTTCAAGAATTGTCAGAAAAGGTAAGGAAAGCGCAAAGCTTAGCCTTTTTTGAATACACTAACCTTAATTCTAACGCATTAAACGATTTCCGTAGGAAAATTGAGGAAGTGGAAGCGGAGGTTGTAGTGACAAAAAACACCCTGGCCCGGCTTGCTTTGGGTGACAAAAAACCTGGCGACGAGGATCTCCAAGGTCAGACCGCCCTTATTTTTGCATATAAAGACAGCCTAGCCCCTCTAAAAATTCTGTACGACTTTGCCAAAAAGTATGAAGGTCTTAAGATCAAGGGGGCTTTTTTGGAAAGTGTCTACTACGCACCACAAAAAGTTCTTGAATTAGGCCAGTTGCCGTCAAGATTGGATTTGTTAGCAAGAATGCTTGCCGGATTCAAAGGTCCGATTTCAAATTTTGTTTATGGTTTACATGCTGTAGCTGATAAAAAGGGGGTGCAAGGTTAAATGGAATTATCTGAAAATGCACAAAAAGTCATGGAAATGGTTGACAAGATGACCGTTTTGGAGCTTAACGATTTAGTGAAGGCGCTAGAAGAAAAATTTGGTGTTTCTGCCAGCGCCCCGGTGGCTGTGGTCGGTGCTTCTGCAAGCGGTACCCCAGCAGAGGAAAAAACTGAATTTGATGTGGTTCTTGCTGATGCAGGCGCCAACAAGATCGCGGTAATTAAAGTAGTCAGAGAGCTAAATCAGGCATTAGGCTTGGTGGAGGCTAAGACTTTGGTAGAAAGCGCGCCAAAAGTCCTACTGGAAGGCGCCAAAAAAGAGGCGGCGGAGGAAGCAAAAAAGAAGCTGGAAACCGCAGGCGCAAAAGTTGAGTTAAAATAATCTTATATCAACAAAGTTTACAGAACTAAATACGACCATTGAGGGCAAGCGCTACCGGTACCTTAAACTTGGGACCGGTAGCAAGCAGTTGCTGTTTTTGTGGGGTTTTGCTAGCTATAAAGAAAATCCGGCCGACCTTGTTTTGTCGCACCTTTCCGAGTATACAGTCTTGCTACCGGAATATCCTTATCATAACGGCTTTGATGATGTCGACATTGATCTCACATCGCTTAAGTCTATAAGCGACTATCTGCTCCCGCTTCTTAACTACGAAGGTTTTACTGATTTTGATGCCGTCGGTTTTTCCCTTGGTGGGCTGGTTTTGTTGGACCTGGCAAAAAGTCTGACCGAAAGCGCCCACTTACACATGACGGTTAAAAAAATGGT
>CAZTSS010000085.1:0-3192 GCA_964616765.1 uncultured Candidatus Saccharibacteria bacterium | reverse complement strand
GTCTGGCCACTTTTTCTTTGGTCGCAAACTCGGGTTTTACGGTTTGGACGACGGTATAATTGCTGCCTGCATGATGCTAAGAGTTTACGATGTTTTATCAGACAATATGGGCACAACTCAAAGTAAAAAGTTTAGCGAGTTGATGGCGGGTTTTCCTAAGCTATACCACACCGCAGAGGTAAAAATTGACTGCGCCGACGCTACAAAAATGACCGCCATAGAAAAAATCGTCGCCAAAGCTAAAACGGACGCAAGAATTAAAGAGGTTTTAACTATCGACGGCGTTCGGGCTGCAACTTCCGACACGGGCTGGTTCTTGCTCCGCGCCTCCAACACCTCGCCTTACATCGTCGGTCGGGTGGAGGGCGCAACTCAGCAAGAAGTTGACGAGATTAAAACCATAGTTATTGATTTGCTTGAATACGGAGGTTTGGCTGGAGCAGTCTTAACGGCATCCCCAGTCTATTACTCTTAAACCTTTTGGATTTACTTCGGGACTTTTATATACTAAGATACAGATGGTGCTTATTTGGTATTAACTTAACTTTGGAGGCAGTATGAAGATCAACCTTAAATTCATCGATTTGTTTTCCGGTATAGGTGGAATCAAGCTTGCCTTTGAATATGCTGGTTTTGAGTGCGTATTTTCAAACGATTTCGACAAAGATTGCAAAATCACCTTTGATCTAAATTTCTCCGAGGTTTTTGATCATGGCAAGCAGATGGTTTTAGATGATATTGTAAACATCCCTTCCTCATCACTTACGGACTTTGATATCTTGGTGGGTGGATTTCCCTGTCAGCCCTTTTCCATAGCTGGTTACAGAAAAGGTTTTTTGGACGACAAAGGTAGAGGCAATGTGTTTTTTGAAATAATCAGGATCTTGAGAGATAAAAAACCCAAGGCGTTTTTTCTTGAGAATGTCAAGAATCTTAAGTCTCACGATAAAGGTAATACCATTAAAATTATGTACGCCGAACTAGAGAAGTTGGGTTATAAAGTTAAGGATAAAGTTCTTAATACCTTGGAGTATGGAGACTTGCCTCAAAATCGGGAACGGATTTACATTGTAGGGTTTCTTGACAGAACAGCGTTTGAGCGGTTTACATTTCCAGATAAGATGCTTCTATCTAAAACAATTCATAACTGCTTGGAAAAAGATGTGGATAATAAATATTATTATGATGGTAAACCTCTGCACGCCAATTTGAAAAATAGTGTGTTGAAGAAAGATACGGTGTATCAGTGGCGAAGGAGGTATGTTAGAGAGAACAAAAATAATGTTTGCCCGACATTAACTGCCAACATGGGCATGGGCGGACACAATGTGCCGATTATTCTGGATGACAAAGGTATTAGAAAGCTTACACCCCGTGAGTGCGCTAACTTCCAGGGTTTTCCAAAAAGCTACAAATTACCAAAACTAGCCGATTCTGTTCTCTACAAGCAGTTTGGAAATTCGGTTTCTATACCTGTTGTGCAAAGAATCGCCGAGAATCTAAGAAAGGTTTTAGGGTAAATTGGTATAATGGTTCCCATGAAATTTTATGACTTAAATTTTGATGACTTTCGAAAAGCCTTTGAGTTTGGTACATCGTACTATATCGAGCCTTCTAAAAACACCACAGGCCGTACTACCGGCGAGCCCAGAGGTTTAGGGGCAGTGCTTGATGCCTTTACCTTGGGAAAGCTCACGGAAATTGGAGTCGAAAAGATACTGCGCGATTTTAACACCAAAAAATTTTATCTCCTTGATTTTGAGATAAAAGGTACCAACCTTGTGTCTACCGAGGCCGATATACTGCAGGTTGTGGAAGGTAATACCTCACGAGACCCAGAGATGTTTATTGAGATTAAAAATACCTCTGCCGGTGACCGCTGGATTGGCTTGACTGAAGAACAATTTAGTACGATAAAGCGAAGCGCAAGAGGAAAACCGATTTACATGATTTACGCCTCTCTTGAATCCGAGCTACGGGGCGCTAATCCCAAAACCGTGGATCTTGCAGGCATGTTTTTAAAGGAAATAGAGGACAAAAATAAAAGCAGAATATTTGAGGTTTTTGCTGACTTAAACGCGAAATGTCGGGTTGAGTTTATCATTTCAGCTATCGATTTAGCCAACTACGCCTATGCTTTTGAGAAGGGCATGAAGATGTATGAAACTAACCTGTTTGTGGAAAAGAAATTAACCTCTTTTTACACCGCCGATGGTTTTAGGAGCGATGTTAATTCCTGTCAGCTTTACAACGATTTTACCTCAACACTGCATCTTGAAGTCGAGAAGGGTTTGCCTCCAGAGAGGCCAGAAATCGGCGATATTCTAGTCAAAGGTAGCTTTAAGTTATTGTCAAAAAAGAAAAAAAGCTATATTGAATGTGTTACGGATGTGTCCGTAGAGAGCGATATTTTTGGCAGGTTTGATTTGGAAAAAACCAAAATCTACTCTTTTAATTTATCCACTTTGGGCAGAGACCCTATACTTAAGAGGAATAATCTGTTTATTTCAAAAAAGCGTGTGTATCAACTAATCGAAGAAGGCAAAATAGCTCGTCCAGAGATAGTCGTTAAGGATATTGCCGATAATATTTAGTTTTGGGTTTTTGGTGACAACATCCACCCTGTATGGTAAGTTAAATATATGAACAAACAAACTGCCCAAATCCTTTGGTTTGACCAAATTTCCAAGCACGACATTGGCATAGCGGGAGGCAAAGGCGCCAACCTGGGGGAAATGACCACGGCGGGAATTCCCGTACCTAACGGTTTTGTGGTTACGGCAACCGCCTACTACAACTTTTTGGAAAAAACCTCCCTAAAGCAAAAAATTTTGACAGAACTTAGCGGACTTGATCACAACGACTCTTCCGCTTTGTTTGCCGCGTCAAAAAAGATAAAAACGGCCATTATGGAAGCGGAACTACCCGGCGAGCTGGCTACCCAAATTAAGCAGTACTATCACGAGCTGTGTGGTGAGCACGATAGATTAGTTGCAGTAAGGAGCTCGGCTACGGCGGAAGATCTGCCGGATGCCTCATTTGCCGGTCAGCAGGAAACTTATTTAAACATTAAAGGCTGGAAAGAAGTCGTCCATAGTGTCCAAAAATGTTGGGCGTCGCTGTTTGAATCCCGCGCAATTTTTTACCGGAGTGACCGTGGGTTTTCCCATTTTAAAGTCGGTATTGCTGTGC
>CAZTSS010000084.1:0-3202 GCA_964616765.1 uncultured Candidatus Saccharibacteria bacterium | reverse complement strand
CTCTTTACGCCCTTAAGAAGTGGTAAAATGACGGATGTCGTAATTGATTTACTGGGTGCGCTAAGCGCCGCGTTAATATTATGGAGATTTTATCCACATCTACCGCAGAAACTGAAGACTTGGCTAAAACCGTAGCCAAAAAGCTTAAAGCCGGCATGGTTTTGGCTTTATATGGCGATCTAGGCTCCGGTAAGACGACTTTTACGGCCTTTTTAGTTAAGGCGCTGGGTTTTGACTCCCGAGTGCAAAGTCCGACCTTTGTAATCCACCGACAGTATAGTCGTTCGGCGAGCTCGTCTCCGACTTGCGGGTCCCTGTCCCGCCAAGGCGGGACGCCCGACTCGTCGGACCCGCGCTCGCCTTCCGATTTTCAGAGAGATATTCAAACCATCCACCACATAGATCTCTATCGATTAACTTCCGAGGAGGAGGTTTTGGATTTGGGATTGCCGGAAATGTTTTTGCAACAACATTCTCTAGTTTTGATAGAATGGCCTGAATTGGCGCGGAAATTTTTGCCTCCAGATGTGGTTAAGCTATACTTTACGACTATGGACGAAGGTACAAAGAGGATTGTGGTTGAAGGCCTGATTGTTTAAATAGTAAAAAGTACAGTTTCAGTAGGGATTTATGTACAAAGTATATTTGGACACTTCAAAGCGGTATCTAAACAAAATCACTCTTTATGAGGACGACAAAATGCTGGACTATAGGGAAGGCGACCTTGATGTGGTTTCTACCATCGCGCAACTGTTAAAAAACCACAACCTTAAACCAGAGGATGTTTTTGTGGACTACTTTGAAGGTCCGGGGAATTCCTTTACTGGTCTAAAAATAGGTTCGGCAATAGCCAACACCTTTAACTTTGCGACGGGCAAACTTACTTCCGCGGAGGCAAAACTCCCCAACTACGGTCGCGAACCCAACATCTCGCCTAGAAAAATTTCTTGATAGGAATCTTTCGGCTATTTTTCCGAGACTTTGGGTTGATTTAGTGTTGTTATCCAAAGAATTCTTTTGGATCTATTCCTTCCAGTCCCATCTGCTCTGCAGCCCTTTCGAGAAGAGGATTAAGTTCACGCCACGCATATATCCCAATGGCTTCAGTTTCCTCTCCAAGGGCTTCAAGATCGTTGTCCCAATCTCGGTTACCGTCATTTATTCTTTTGCTAAGTGAATCTGCGTAATGTTTTAGGAGTGTTCTGTAGGGAGTAAGTCCTGCAATAGCACCATCAATTTGGTCAATAAGATCTTTATTGTTGCTTAAGAAGCGTTGCCACTGCTCGTTATAAGCTGTTTCCATACTGTCCAAATAGACTTTTTGAAGTGCTGTGTGATCATCAGGATCTCTCTCTCCAATCTTGCCACAAAAAGGAGATAAAAGTTATTGCCGAATTGACTGTGTCCTCTAGCTTTTTCTTTTGGTGTCATTTCATCCTCGGAAACTTTCGGGGAGGTTCTAGCAAGGTCTATATAATATTCATGCGATTTTTGACGTTCGTCAGATACCATGTGCCCTTCATTATAACCTAATATGGGGTCAAGTTGCTAATCAGGTTTGTCTAGCACAGGGTGAGTGTGAATACGAGACATCTGTTCAATTTTTCCCGTGGCAGTTTTTTAGATTACTATCGCAAATTTTGTCCATGACAGAATTTATACTTTTTCCCGCTACCGCAGGGGCAGGGATCGTTGCGACCGACTTTAGGCTGGCCGGATTTTACTTCTTCCACTTTATAACCCCTCGGCGCGTCGTCCTCGGCGGTTACGCCGGATTGAAGCTCGCCGCGTTGGTATTTTATTTGGCCCATCGCCAGCAAACTGTCGTCCCTACGGGTTTTTGGTTGCGGTGGTTGAGGTCTTTGCTGATTTGCTGAACCCTGCTGATCTTTTGGTGTTACTTGAGCCTCTATGTTTAACAACCTTTGCCAAATATCCGAATAAATCTTTTTAATCAATAACTTAAAGCGTTCGTGGCCTTCCGTTTTATACTCAACCAAGTGATCGCGTTGGGCATAGGTTTTAAGTGCGGTTGACTCACGCAGATTGTCCATATCGACTAAATGATCCATCCAGTTTATATCAATTACCGGTAGAGCGCTGTCTGCAAAAATCAGATGCCAGGGAATTTCCCCAAAGCCGGTTGTCATTTTGGCCCAAAAGTCCTGCGTAAACTCGGTGTTCTCTGCAAGCTTAGCCATGATCCACTCGGAATTTTCTTTAATATGCTCCGGTAGTTGCGTCTTTGTCCCGTCTGCCAGTTCGGTAAAGGATAGAATTTTCCGCCTTAGTTTGTACACCACATCCCGATGCGTATTCATAACATCGTCCATTTCTACAACGCGCTTCCGACTGTCAAAATGAAATCCTTCAACCTTTTTTTGAGCATTTTCTATTGACCGACTTACCAGACCCGCTTCCAAGGGCGTATTTTCTTCCATGCCAAAGCGGTCCATGAGGTTTTTCATCTGGTCGCCACCAAAAATTCGCATTAAGTCGTCCTGCAAAGAAATGTAAAATCTGGACGACCCTGGATCCCCCTGCCTACCCGCCCGACCCCGTAATTGATTGTCAATCCGCCTTGCTTCGTGTCGCTCGGTGCCGACAACATGTAGCCCGCCTAAAGCTTTGATTTCTTCTTGTTCGTTCGGCGTGGAAGGGTCGCCACCTAAAATAATGTCCACACCCCGTCCGGCCATGTTTGTTGACACTGTAACCGCGCCTTTTTTACCCGCCTGCGCAATGATCAACGCTTCCCGCTCGTGGTTTTTTGCGTTTAAGATTTCGTGTGGGACACCCCGGCGTTTTAGTTGTTCGTGAATCATTTGGCTTTTTTCTACCGATGTCGTACCTACAAGCACCGGTTGACCTTGTTGGTGGCGCTCGGCAATTTCGTCGGCCACGGCTTTAAACTTTGCCGCCTCTGTTTTGTAAATTACATCATTAAGGTCTTTTCTAACCATAGGATTATTGGTTGGAATAGCCACAACTTCCAGTTTGTAGATTTTGTAAAACTCCTCTGCCTCGGTTTCCGCTGTTCCCGTCATACCGGCGAGTTTTTGGTACATTCTAAAATAGTTTTGGTAAGAAATTTCCGCCAGGGTGCGGGATTCCTGTTGGATAGTTACGCCCTCCTTGGCTTCCAGCGCCTGATGCAGTCCGTGAGAATAGCGGTTACTCGGCAACAGTCGGCCGGTAAATT
>CAZTSS010000083.1:0-3239 GCA_964616765.1 uncultured Candidatus Saccharibacteria bacterium | reverse complement strand
GGGGTGGTGGAGTTTCCAAAACTCAAGAAAGGTCCACAGATTCAAGTCCAAAATGTGTCTTTTAACTATCCAAACTCGGACAAACTGATTTTTAAGAACCTGTCTATCGACATTAAAGCCGGAGAAAAGCTTGCCATAGTAGGACATAATGGTGCCGGCAAGACGACCTTAGTCAAGTTACTGTGCCGGATTTACAAGCCCGCAAAGGGTAAGATCTTGGTCGACGGGCAGGATCTGGCGCAACTTAAAATCGACTCGTGGTATCAAAACATGGGCGTGCTGTTTCAGGAGTTTAATACTTACCCGCAATTGACGGTGAGGGAAAATATCGCTATAGGCAATCCCAATGAGCCGGTTGACGAAATTGCTTTGCGACTTTCCGCCCAAAGCGCCGATGCCTCCGAGTTTATTGAGGAATTCCCCAATAAGTACGACCAGATTTTAAGCGAAAAGTTTAAGGGTGGCGTGCGACCGTCTACCGGTCAGTGGCAAAAGCTTGCCATTGCCAGGTTTTTCTACCGCAACGCGCCACTTGTGATTTTTGACGAACCTACGGCTTCTATCGACGCGGTTTCCGAGTACAATATTTTTAATCGGATTTACGACTTTTTTAAGGACAAGACGGTAATTATTATTTCCCACCGGTTTTCCACTGTCCGCAACGCTGACCGGATCATTGTGTTAGATCATGGAGAAGTGTTGGAGGAAGGGAGTCATACCGATTTAATGGCAAAAGACGGCTATTATGCTAAGGCCTTTAACTTGCAGGCCAAGGGCTATAATGCTTCTGGGGAATAGATCTTTTGATATAATTTTCCAATGTCTGTTAAGCCTAAGAAAATTCTAACATCCGAAGAACAGGCTACTCTGAGAGGAAAAAGGGTTTTAGGGTGGAGTATAAATGAGCTTAAGGATGATTATGGTATCTCATATCGAAAAGCCCACGAATACACAGAAGGTGTCTTGGTCGACCCTCAATATCTTGACTTTCTCAAAAGTAAAACCGGTGGTTCTAGAAAAATATGCATAGAAAAAATCGAGAGAACCAACAAAGAAGTTTCTAAGATTTTAACACCAAGCAAGCCTATTACAACCAGAGAGAAGCTGATTGCATTATCCATGCTTTACTGGGGAGAGGGTTGTAAAACCGATTTTTCTTTTTCTAATTCTGACCCGGATATGGTGAGGTTAGTAATCCGTCTAGTTTCGGATGTTTTGGGGATTGGATCCGAGCGCTTTAGGATGTCGATAAGAATTTATGGAGATATGGATAGTAATGAGTGCGTGGAGTTTTGGGAGAAAGTTACGGGGATTAAAGTTCGTTCTGTTAATGTTTTAATAGGTAATAAAAAAGGAAAGCTGAAATACGGGATGTGTAGGGTGCGCGTAACTAAAGCTTGCGATATAATAAAGCTGTTAAAGTCATTCTGGAGTCAATTTGCTACTTTATTTGCTCCCATAGCTCAAGTGGATAGAGCGCAGGTTTCCTAAACCTGATATTCCAGTTCGAGTCTGGGTGGGGGCACCAGGTTTTGACGAATTTGACTAAGAATAATAAGCAACGACGGGGTGTGGCGCAATTGGCTAGCGCGCTGCTTTCGGGTAGCAGAGGTTCGCGGTTCAAGTCCGCGCACCCCGACCAAAACGGAAGTGTCGTTTTGAGATCACCGATATAGGGAATAAATAATTGCTGTGATATTATCAAGTCAAATGAAGCGTTTTTTGTTTATGCTACTTGGTGTGGTGTTAATTAGTTCAGTAAGTGTCTTTTTAGCCAGTGGGGTGGGGGTTAAGAGGGACGCTTCTTCCGAATATACTCTAGAGAGTAGTCAAGAGTTTAAAAATGAGCGTAAGGGGTTGGATTCTGATGCTTTGCCGGATTTAAAGGACTATACGGTTTATCCTTTTAGTGATACTGAGGACATGATTTTGAGTAATAATTTCCGTTACAGCGTTGTTTACCCTAATAGCTGGCGTGTATCCCAGTATTACTGGGTTACTGACGGTATGGACGAGTCGATAATTTTTCATATTCCGACAGATGATTGGTACCAAGTAACTATCGATGCGGGAAGAAGTCCAGAAAAAAAGGGCTGGTTTGACGACGAACTTTCTATGTCCGAAAACCTCAATTTCGAGACCAAATGCGGGAGTGGTTACAGATACAGCCGTGGTTTTCTAAGAGGTATTGCTAGTGAATACTTTTTGATAAAAAGTGGCGAGTTTTACCTTAGGTTAGGGATGCTTTACAATTATGCGTCGTCCAACGGTTTATATGTAAAGATGTTCGATGAACTTGTAGAGTCGTTGAACTGTTCTGTACGACAAGAAGACTTGTGAAAGGCAAAGACAACTCCAGATTAAGCCTCTAGCTCAAAGGGTTTTTTGTGTTTTTCCAGCATCTGCCTGATAAAGTCCAAATGGTCCTGCGGAGACATGGTTTTGGCAAAATATTCTTTTACTATTTCCTCTATAACCTCCAGCGACCGCTTATCAATTTCCTTCAGTCTGATTTGTTTGTACGACTCTAGCTCCGCTTCTACTTTTTGGTATTCCCGCGCCATTTTATCGCGCAGTTCCTGCTCTGTTTGGATGACTTCTTTATGCAAGTCTTGTCTAAACTTGTCAGCCTCCTGAATGATATCGGATTTAAATTCATTAGTGGCGGATTTGAGCTGATTCTGGACAAAATCCTTGGATTCATCAACCGCAAGGTCGGTTTCTTTTATCATTCTCTTGGCGCGTTCGTTAGACTCTTTTATGATATTTAGCGACTTATTTTTTGCCTCCTCCAAAATCACCACAGCTTTTTTGTAAGCCTGATCTCTGGCATGTTCTTCGTCCCGTTTCTTTTTGTCGTACAAAGAAGATGCCATTACCAAAAGTGCGCCAAAGAACGAGAAGATCACTAAGAGGATTAACAGCAAAGCTATAACGGGCAGTTCTAAAGTTTCCATAGCAACGGGTACACTATAACACAAGAATTAAATACGCTAAAGCAAGGCCGATGAGCATAACACCAAAGGCCAAAATCATGTTAAAAATCATGGCGGTTTTGATGCTCCTTTGCGCTAAGGGATTTCTACCCAGAGCCTCTATGGTCCGACTGGAGCTTTTGCCGAAAGTGGAAAAACCGATAATAAAGGTGGCAGCTACAATAAGGGCTGCCAGTATGTATCTAAGTGATTCTACAGGGTTTAGGAGGGGCGACAAGGAGCCGGATCTTAACGCGTCAAGCA
>CAZTSS010000082.1:0-3259 GCA_964616765.1 uncultured Candidatus Saccharibacteria bacterium | reverse complement strand
ATCTGCCAAGCGTCCAAAATATTACTCCGCACAATCCGGCATCCTTCACCCACAAACGCCAAATCGCCCAAAGCACAGTCGCACAAATACACCCCGTCCTCAATAACGCAATCCTTGCCAATAAATACCGAGCCTTCCGCCTTAATTTTCCCTGTTCTGATTTTTTGAATAATTTCCTCCGCCCGGCCAAAAGAAAAACTGCTCTTGCCTCTGACCCAAACTTCTGTCGTGTCGGTTATATAGCCCGTGCAAACCCGCGACAAAAAGTTTTTAAAGCACGGAGTGGGGTCTTTTAATAGGCTTAAAGTGCTGGCCAAATGTTCCTGCGGATTGCCAAAGTCGTACCAGCGATGATCAAGCTCAAAACCGCCTACTTTGCCTTGGTGGGTGAGCGCGGGGATGGTGTTTTTGCCAAAGTCGCCTGTTAGTTGGTCAAACACTGCGGGTTTTATAATGTAGATGCCGGAATTGATTAGCCCGCCGGTTTTATAGGCATCGCCGGGTTTTTCTAAAAAGCGGGTTATTTGGTTTGACTTGGGGTCAAGCTGGGCGACGCCAAGCTGACTGGCATCGGGCACTTTAGTAAGTCCGACGACAAAGTCAAAGGGTGATTTTATAGCTTGATCGTAAAGTTTCTTGATGTCCTGCCCCCAAAAGAGGTTGTCCGACTGGGCTACGATGACGGGCGTTGTTATATCGTACTCATTTATATTGTACCGCACGCTGTCGGCGTTTCCTGTGTCGGCATAATTTGGGTTTTGGTATTCAAAATGGACTTTTGGCTCAATATCCAGCTTACCGCTCCAACCCGACCCGCCCTGAAAGTAGTCGCGCAGATAAGTGTAGTGGCGTGTGCCCTTGACGCCAAAGATAAAATTGTGCAACCCCGCGCCGTAAGTGAGGCTGTAGAGAATGAACTCCAAAATTGGAAAGTTATTTATAATTGGGACAAGGGGTTTAGACCGTGTTTCTGTAAACGGTCTTAATCTTGTGCCATCCCCGCCGGTGGGGATGATGGTGTAGATTTCTTTAGTTGTTTGCGGTTTATCTTTTGACATAAAGATAAATATCTTATTTTAAATTAGTGGGTTTGTCAAAAACCTTTAGTATGGCTTCTGCTAAGGCTGTGGACAAAAAGGTTGGAACGGCGTTACCTACTTGTAGGTTGCGGTCACTTCGAGAGCCGTAAAATTGGTAGTCGTCCGGAAAACACTGGATTCTGGCCCCTTCCCTTGTGGTTAGTGGTCTTGGGGCTTTGGGGTGGATGCATCTGGAGGACGATGGGGTGCTTAAATTTCTTGTGATGGTGGTTGCTGGCCGATTCCACCACAGTCGACAATAGGTATTTTTAAAGCCCGAAGATGGCCTTAGTTCTTTTGGTAAATCCTCTGGTGTGCCGCCGTCCGGCAGTAGTTCCATGAGTTTTACAAGTCGCGCATTATTCTTTGGGGCATTGTGATCCATTAATTTTGCCGGTGCGTTCTTCCGCATTAATTTTTGAAAGTCGTTTTTAGGCTCACTGGCATAGTTAAGGCTTTCTTCGCCGGATTTTATAAATGGTAGGTCGCTAATGGCATCCTCTAGTGTTAGATAATTCTTAGGAGAATGGGAGGGTTTGGGGTAAACAAAAGGTTTTGTTAGTTTAGAGCCTGTAATAATCACGCGCTCTCTGATCTGTGGTGCTCCGTAGTCGGCAGAATTTAATATTTTGTATTGCACACGGTAGCCTAGGGATTCAAATAGAGACATTATGGTTTTTAGGAGTTCTCCGCCCTGCATCGAGGTTAGACCCTTAACATTTTCAAATAGGAAAAATTTTGGCTTTATTTCCTTTAGCATGCGGTAATATTCTTGAAATAACTTGCCCCTTGGGTCGTCAATCAGCCTTTTTCCCACAGTAGAATATGCTTGACAAGGGGGTCCGCCGACGACTATGTCGACCGAATCATCTTGTAAACCTAGGTCCGATTGAATTTGTTGAAAAGTAAGATCTTTAATGTCAGTTTGATAGACTTTAACTTCCGGATGATTTAATTGGTACGCTTGTGCCATAGCAGACAGGATATCGTTTGCGGCCACGATTTGAAAGGCGGGGTTGTGAGCAAACCCATAACTTAAACCGCCTACACCACAGAATAGGTCGATTACTTTAAGTTTTTGGTCCATTCGCGATACTTTGGCGGAATCTCTGTTAGATTCCAGATAAAATACTTTTGATCTATGCTAAAGACGGTTTGACCTTCCATTTGCGCCCTTGCTACCCAATTTACATCGGCGTCGGTGATTTGGTCAGCTTGAATAAAGGCGGTTTGCCCGTTGTATAAGTCAAAATGGGCAATAATTGTGTGGACGCCAAGTTCGTTTAAAATTCTTTTTGCCTCGGTAATTTTGTGCTTCTTAATATCGTTAATACCTGTAAATCCGGACTGAACCTCTATTCTAACTTTATCGCCCGCAGGTATTTTGACCTCCAAATCTGCTTTTGGTGTTCGCGAGAAGGTTTCCTCGTTAAGTAGATCGTCGTCGCCGATAAGCTCGATGTTTGTTGTGTCGGTGTCAAAAATATAACCTAGGGCTTTAAGAAAATAGCCCGTTACAATATAGCCTCGCATCCAGGAGAAGTAGACTTGCTCGGGTCGCCGTCCTTGATTGTTTAGCGACGGCAGTATGTCAGAGTCGCGCATAATTTCAAACGGTCTAAAGATATAAAGGTTTTTAAAAGCTTCAAGATCGTCGACCTGTATGGTTTGATTTACATTAGTGTGTATTTTCTCGACCATGTCAACCAGACGATGGTTGATTTTATCAATATAGGCGTAATCTATTCCCGGTGTAATATCTTTAGCGCCAAAAAAGATTTTTGCGTCGGTCTGTTTGGTAAAGCCCAAAAGTTTGCGATAGTCTCTGGAGTAGCTATTTAATTGCGTTTCGTGTTTCTTCATATATGTGTGGCGGAGGGTGTGGGATTCGAACCCACGAGCGGCTTTGACACCGCTACGGTTTAGCAAACCGTTGCCGTAACCACTTGGCTAACCCTCCGTGTGGCATTGCTATTATACATCACTTTTTGGACTTATCAGGACGGCGTTTTGTTATACTGACTGTATGGGAAGACAGGCCAGGAGAAAAAAGGAGCGCAGGTTGGATGAAGCCGTGGCCGATGATCTACATCCGGAATTCCAAGGAGTTTTGGTTCAAGCAGAAGGGAAGAATCTACCACAGACTTCAATCAAATCCCTAAAGGATGTTGTTGGTTTTT
>CAZTSS010000081.1:0-3278 GCA_964616765.1 uncultured Candidatus Saccharibacteria bacterium | reverse complement strand
CTCATGGTCAAATTGTAAAGACCGGCCAAATTATCGTTCGTCAGCGTGGGCGGACTTATATTCCGGGGAAAAATGTCAGGATGGGCAAAGATTATACGGTGTATGCTGTAGCAGACGGTAAAGTGAGTTTTACCCCCACCCAAAGCAGAAGAAAAGAAGTTAATGTTGAGATCTCCTAATTATCTGACTAATCCAACCTTTTTTCAATGTAACCAAATCAGCTTCAGTCAGACTTAATTGTCCCCTAAGGATCTTACCGATCTAGGTGGCCAATAAGCAATAAACGCCCTGCCGACGACTTTTTCCAGGGGTACAAGTCCAAACATCCTTGAGTCATAACTTTCATCCCTATTGTCGCCCATTACCGCTAGATAGCCTTGTGGAATTGGTTGATCTGCGTAATTCTTAAGTCGCCCAAGAGCCTCAAGATCGTCAAATCGAGAGGAATATCTCCTGTCAAAATACTGCTTTCCGTTTATCGTCAATACCCCATCCAAAACGCCTACTTGATCGCCTGCTACTGCAATAACTCGCTTTATCAAAAAAATCCGGTCGTTTTGCAGGCTTCTAAAGACAATAATTTCCCCCCGCGCGGGCTGTCTGCTTTTATAGCTGACTTTTTCCACAATAATCCGCTCGCCGTTTTTAAGCGTTGGATGCATGGAGTCGCCGGTAATTTGCAAGGATTGACCTACAAACAGCATGATTAAAACGGCAAGCAGGGCTCCGGCTACAAAAGTCTCAATAAAACTTATAAGCGATTTTTTCACCGATTGATTGTATAATTAACCGCGTAGGATGTCATTAGTTAGTCTTTACTAAATTATGGACCTAATTTGCTGACGACATTTATGGCCGCTTAGCTCAGCTGGTTAGAGCACTGCATTCACATTGCAGGGGTCAAAGGTTCGAATCCTTTAGCGGCCACCATAATTTTGAACTTTCAGTAATGAGGGAATAATTAATTTACATACTCTATCCCGTCATCGTTGTATAGAGCTCTGTGTGGATTTACCAAAGTTATTTCTCTAGGCAAAAAGCCTTCCCAATTGACTGGGGGTCTGGCATCTGCTGTTTCTCTGTACAGGTTTGATGAATAACGGATTACAGACAAAGTCCGAAGATCCCGCCCCGAAGTTTCTGAGTTACTAATCGTTAGAGATTTGGTGGGGGCTATTCCTGGCTTTGGGCGATAAAAAACATGGACATCTCTTAAAACACTATCGCCGGCGTTTCTAAGATCCCCGTATTTTGGACAGTAACTTTGGATCTCACATTCCGCACCTCTCGGGTCTTTATGACGAAAAGTTACCATCTCTGTTTCTGCATAGCCCCAACCGGGTGCTTCAGCCGTAAAACTCTCTAAGCCGATTTCCCCGATGGTGGCTAGAAAGTCCAAAACATCTCTTTCTATTAAATCTCCTTTTTGGTCTTTGGGCGAAACATCAACAAACATACCCTGTGAAAGTTCCGATAGGGCATTAACCATTGCTTCTGCGGTAAACTTACTCGATCTTGCGATCTCTACTGACTCTGATTTATCTTGCGCTTCTGTTGCACCAGGTTGTTGTGTGTTGGCCATCATTACCAATGTACTTCGACTTAGATAGGGTTGTCAATAGTGCTACGAGGATTTGCGGATAGAAGATTGAATTAATAAACCACGAATTAACTAAGATTGACAAGATTAGACCTATTTCGACGACATTCTTCTCTCGGGTGTACGAAGCTAGAAGTTTAAGAAAGAATAATGCAATGACGAATGTCCCAAAGATACCAGAGGTGGACCAGACCAGAAGCAGGCTGGAATCACTGCCAGCGCCGGAATGAGAGGCTATATTAGCATCACCCAAAAAGCCGTAATCGCGTTGGGCGTATCTAAATGCATTGTAGCCTACCCCAAAAACCCAATTATCTTTAATAATTTCCCAAGTATTTTGCCAAGCAACTAGTCTAAAACTTGCGGAGTCCTGCGGATCTGTGACCCCGGAGATGCGTGTTTGGACTCTGGGGACGGCAAAAACTGCCAGTAACACGAGGGAAATCGAGGCTGCAAGAACCAGCTTGTTTTTTAGTCCGACAAAAAAGATGAACACGGCCAATGCGAGCCAAGCGCTACGGGAAAATGTCAGGAAGATGCCACAAATAAATATAATCACCGCTGAATAGGCAAAAATTCGGTAGCTATTGGGTGTAGGCCGGTTGATAAAGGACTTGTGATAGCTAAAAACTGCAGACAAACAGATGACAAAATACATGCCCAGAAAATTGGGGTCAAAAAAAGTAGAGACCATCCGGTTTTTGTGTGGGTCCCAGCCCAGATTTGGATCAAGAGTTTCCAGATCGGGCAGGATGATAAGTTGAATAAGTCCGGCAAGAAAAAGGAAGATTCCGCTAAAAATAATGGTTAAAAGGACTTGATTACGGGAAAATATGTTAAGTCGCACAAAATTCCAAACAACGGTAGCAAAAAGCACATAGCACAAAAATCTGACGGGATAGGCGAGTGCGGTAAAAAACTCGGTGGCCTCTAGGTTTAAGGGCGTAAAAATCAAAGAAATCGTTCCTAGGGCGGTGAAAGCAAGTAGGAACAAGAGGGTCACTGGAAGCTTAACTTGCCGGAGTTTAAGCAGGTATGTAAGTCCAAAGAAGTCAAAACCAGCGATTAACAAGTCAAATAAATACAAGTTACCCTGGCCAAAGGAAAAAATTACAGAAAACTGGCCCAGCGCCAAGGCAAAAAAGCACACGCAAAAAAGCAAAAAGAAGATTTTAGCAATTCTGGTCGACTTCATGTTGCTCGCCCTTCCAGTTTTTAACTACAAAAAACACTAGTAAAAGCAGAATCAAGCCCTCTGATAGCCAAGTGATGTAAGCGGAGGCGTAGAAGCTGTATTTTGGGATAAAAAGCACATTGGCCGTGACATTAAACACCGCCCCGATGATGTAAACGAGCGGCAATACTCTTTGTTTCTCTATCGTGACCAAATAGTAGGCCAGCGGTTGAGTGATATAGAACAAAAACAGCCCCACCCCAAGTATTTTTAGAACTTGAACTGACTGACCAAACTGTGCTCCGCCCAAAACACCAATCGCCAGAGGAGCAAAAATGACCAGCAGAATCGAGGCTACCAAGCCCAGTAGCGTGGTCAATCTTATAGTTTTTAACAATGCTGCGTTAAGATTTTGGCGACTCTGTTGTAACCGCGCGACAAAAACCGGATACGAGGCGTTCATAATAAAAGTGGGGACGGCCAAAGAAACTTCAAAAACCTTGT
>CAZTSS010000080.1:1996-3372 GCA_964616765.1 uncultured Candidatus Saccharibacteria bacterium | reverse complement strand
GACTTTGAGCCCGGAAGCGGGAATTTTACTATTGACTTTTGGCTCTATCAAAATGTTGCTCCAGATAGTTTCACGGGTATCTGCGGTAAGTGGGGGAACGCCGATGGAGCCAACGAGTGGGAGCTGGTTTTTTCTAACAACAACTACATTACATTCTACTATGGCGATGGTAGCGGCAACGGGGCTTCTTCTTTTAACTGGAATGTCACCTTTGGGACGGGGGAATTTAAGCACTTTGCCCTGGTTAGAAACGGCAGCACCTGGACGCTGTATTTTAATGGTGTTTCGCAAGGAAACAATACCGCCAATATAACCATTTTTAGTGGCGGCAACCCCTTTAGGATAGGTAACGCAGCCCACGACTCAACCGATTCCATTAACGGCTGGATTGACGAGTTTCGGTTTAGCAAGGGGATCGCCCGATGGACGGAAAACTTCACTCCTCCAACAGAGGCATACTTTCTTGATGCAACTGTCCCCACCCGTCTTTTAATGGGCGTGGGTATTTGACTTTTTAAAAATACTTTGTTAATGTTAATTTAACCAGACAACTTGGCTGGCGAACTCGGCGAAAACGAAGGCCGGGTATGTTCACATTTTTTTGTGAGCATGCCCGGCTTTTTTGCGTTTATTAATAGTTACTGTCCACAAGGAACAGAACAAGGAGGTCAAAATGGCAGACTTTTTCAAAGACGATCTTCCCCAAGAGGAGGTTGTCGAAGAGGTTGCAGAACCCGAAAAAATTAAGGTCGGGGAGGAGGAATTTACCCAGGAGGAGTTATCAAGTTTAGTTGGGTTGGGAAAACTCGGAAGGGAAATGGAGGAGAAATATAACACCAAGATTGACCGAGTTTGGCCGGAATATACCAAAACAACCCAAGAGCTTAAATCTTTAAAAGAAGAAAAAGAAAGACTTGAGGCCGAGAGGGTAAACCAGAAAGCCAATACCGGAGCAGAGTTATCAGACGAAGAGGTTGCCAAACAGGCAAGAGAGCAGGCAAGAAAAATCGGCCTTGCTTTAAGCGAAGATGTTGAAACTAAAGTTTCTCAAAAAGTAATGGAAGTTTTAGCAGCAAGAGATTTACTAAACGACTGCAAGGGCTTTGAGGGGGAGCTTAACGGCAAAGACGGCAGGCCTGCATTTAAAACTCAGGAAGTTTTAAAACACATGGACGAAACGGGCATTAAAAACCCCGAAAAGGCATACAAGGATTTATATGAAAAAGAGCTTGACGCTTGGAAAGAGCAACAGATTAAAAAAGCCAAGCCAAGCGGGTTAGTAACCGAAGGAGCATCAGCGGCAGGAGGCAAAGAACCAAAAGAGGTTAAGCCGACAGCGGAAAACTTAGACCAGCTGGTAAGGGATGCCCTTGAGG
>CAZTSS010000080.1:0-1923 GCA_964616765.1 uncultured Candidatus Saccharibacteria bacterium | reverse complement strand
TTTACAGAAGGTTATCATGCCGTTCATTCAGGACAACTTCCCGAAACAAACCATTTTGCTTGACAAAGTAAAAAGGAATAAGGGAGTTACTTTTATGAATGACAACTTCTATGCACCATTAAGAACCGGCAGACATGGCGGAATTGCCGCACTTGCTGACGATGATAATAAATTGGTGACAGGAAAGTCGTCAATCGGACAGGCTTCAGTTCCCGTTCGGATTTTGACTGGTACCTTCGATATTTCTAAATTGGCTATTGATGCGACTAAGACAGCTAAAGGTGCAGTGGAAAACCAACTGACCTTCCAGGCTTCTACTTTAGCGTCGGACTTTGCCAGAAGCGTAAACAGACAATACTACAGTGACGGTTCGGGAATTATTGCCCAGGTTGCAGCCTCGGCGGCAGCTACGGCAGTAACCGTGATGCTGCCCAACACTTCCGTTGATGACGGCCACGCCCTAAACAGGTATGGCACAATTAATGGCGACATTTCTCCAACCAAATACTTTGGAGTTGGACAGTTTGTGGGAGTCGGAACCGCTGGTGCTGCCAAAGGAACGATTTCTTCGTTCTCCGCTGGTGGTGTTGGTGGAACCGTGAACTTTACTGGAACAGTGGCTTCAGTTGCTAATGATGCCATCGGTATTGTCGATGGTTCGCTTGAGGGCTTCGGCACCTCGGAAATATATGGTTTGGGACAAGCCCTGACCGACGGCACCGCAAATTATGCAGGTGTCGCCAGAAGCACTCACGGATGGACACCGCAATTTGGTTCAACCTCCGAAGCGCTTACTCTTTCGGCAATGGAGGATAAATACCTCGCCGCCAAAGAGTATGCCCAGATGGGTGACCAATATGCGATTTTTGTTAATAAGTCTCTTTATAAGAAATATGCCGATATTTTAACGGCAATGAGGAGAACTGTTAACGAAGCCGACCTTTTGGGTGGCTGGACAGGGTTAGAGTTTGCAGCGGGGGCGGGCAGAGTAGGCGTTTTCTTGGACTATGATGTTCCGGATGGGGAGGTCTTGATTGTCAACTTGGATAGCTTGACAGTGTGTCAGGTTTCCGATCTTGACTGGATGGAATCTCCGAATTCAGGAGCTTTAGTAAGAACAACCGACTACATTACCTATCAGGCAACAATGGTTTGGTTTACCAATCTTTTGTGTCTGTGCCCGGCGGCAAATGGTCGTTTGACTCAGAAGACCGATTGAGTCTAGGGTTTGGCGGCTTTCCTTAGTAAAAAACCGCCAAATTTAAAAATGAAAATAGGCGAAATAAATCCAAAAGACAAGAAGTTCTGGCCGGATAAACCAGACCCAGGATTCAGCCCAGAACAAAACAAGCAGATAGTTGATAAAACTATTGCTAAATACGAGGCAAGGAGAAGGGCTAAACAAAAAAAAATTGGTGAACAACTGGCGGAAAGAGCAGATGCCATTGCTTCATATTTGGCAGGAGGGCAGGGAGCGCACAAGGGAAGAAGTTTGGAAAGATATTTTGGAAGAAGGTATTTGGCACACTTACGGGGAGAGGACATAGTTGATGAGGTTAGAAACAGGGTTATGTTCGGCAGCCAAAACGATATTAAAAAAGTGATTGAAACAAAAATAAGTGTCCAGAAAAAGAAAAAATCTAAGGTTTAATAATGATATTCGTCTTAACCTGGACGAACTTTGCCGAGTAGCGGGAATAGAACCAAGACAAAAAATAACAATGAGGAGATATATAGAAAAAAAGTTAAGAGGGGGTGAGCGTTAATATGAAACAATTAGTAGGACTTGAAAGAACACAACCATATTTAGCTTTGGGCGGAAAAATTAAACCGACAGAGATGGATGTCATGTGGCAGTATGTCATCATGAAGCCTTCTGTCAGCGACAGCGCTGTAATGAACACCGCAAACGGAACTTCTTTA
>CAZTSS010000079.1:850-3420 GCA_964616765.1 uncultured Candidatus Saccharibacteria bacterium | reverse complement strand
TTTAGTATACTATGGGTTATTATTTTTGTCAAGCGACGCAGAAATTTGGCAGGAGAAAATGTCGGGCGGACTTGCTTGTCTGCCTGCGGAAGACCTGCCTGCTTGGGCGGGTCTGCCTGCCGGCAGTAGGGCGTCCGTCATAAGCTAACAAGTGATATACTAACAGACTTTTGCGGATTTGTCAATACTATGGGGTAGGTTGACGCGGGGGTTGGGGTGTGATAGAGTGAAAACGATCACCATGAGAGGCTACCCTTGGGGCACGTCCCAAGATTTATGCCTCTCGCTTTTTTAATATTCCAAAATAGCCTTTTTATTGCTAATAAAGTCAATCTTTCCAAAGCCCCTAAGTAACGAAGAATATCTTAACTTGTTTGGGACTATTAAGCTCTCTAGCTTATTCCTTGAGACAAGAAACTTGATGAGGCACTTAAAATCGCCGTCGCCGGAAACAATAACGGCTTTGTCGTAGTTGTTATAATCGATAGCCGCTGATTGAAGTACTAACTCCGCATCAACATTCCCTTTTGGTTTGCCGGTAGTGTCCATAACTACATCTTTAAAGATAAGATCGTAGCCATAACTCCTAAAATTTTGGTACATCGCCTCGTTATTTTTTAAGTAACCTAAGAAAAGGTAGGCTTTAGAAACATCATATTTATCTTTAAGATAAGTGCGAAATTTTTTTAAGCCCAATTTCCAACCAATATAAACGGTTTTACCGTACCTATCTTTAATATCATGACCTACCCCAAAATTAACATTCTGGGAATCGATAAAAGCGTAGTTTAAACCTGTGTTCTGCATCGCCGTATTATTGGTATCTCCGATATAGCTTTTCTTTCTGCGTAAACAAAAGCCCTGCAAACATCTTTCGATCTTGCAGGGCGGATTAGTGTGTTGAGCTTAACTGGTTTTTTGAGTTATGTCAAGGGTGGTTTGTTACGGTTTGTCGCCTATTCTTATAGATTTGGCATCTTTTCATGTTTTGATGTGTGTCAAAGCTTTCCTGCATATATGCAGTATACTATACAAAACTGTATAGTTCGATGCATATATATTGAGATTGACTATAACATTAGTCCATGATAACTTGTGGAGCCGAGTTTGTTTCTGCCGTCTTTGGGCAATGAAACAAATTGAATTTAGTCCTGATTTTAAGAGAAACTTTAAAAAGCGCTTTCAAAATCTAGAGTTCCAAAAAGTTAATTAACCCGCGGTCGTTGTCTGTTTTGCCCATGTAGATAATGCCTACCTCTTTAGCGTCGTTTTTAAGTCCTAAATTTTTGTACTTCTTAATCTCAAACGGGTGCATTTTAGGCTGATATTTTACTTCGTAAGCCGTAAGCTTTTGCCCCTTTAAATATAAGTCCACCTCTCGCGGTCCTCTTTTTAAGTAAAACATTTCCCCTTTTAAGTCCTTTTTTATAATGTTTGCTACATAATTTTCAAAAATGTGACCTTTAACATCTTTAATGGCAAAGTCGCTAAAAGAATAAATATTAAGTAAAACCAAGGCAAGGTTAAGACTAGTAAAGTAAACCTTTTTGTCGGAAAGAGTTTGCTCCCTTACGCTAGGATAATAATTGGATGTTAAGTATATAAGACCCATATCGCAGGCGATGCTAATGTATCTGTCAACCGAGACTCTGGTTAAACCAATCTCGCTGGCAATATTGGTTTTATTTAGTATCTGACCTGTATTTTGAGCAAGAACTTTAAGAAGTTGCAAAAACTCAGTCTTTTTTTCTACATCGTAAAGCTCAATATCCTGCGTGGTTAAGGGATCCAGAATGGTTTCTTTAAGGTATTTATTTTTTAGATTCTGACTTGGTATGGTAAGAAGCTCCGGAAATTCCCCATAAGAAATATAATCTTCCCACTCTTTTTCCGTTGCGCTAAATGGATAGTGTTGCTCCATAACCCTGTATTTAAGCCATATGTACTCCCTAAAAGGCAGGGGCGGGAGATTGACTGGCATAAACCTACCAAGCAAGGACTCTTTTTGATCGGTGAGATTAAGTGTTGCTGATCCCGTAAAAACAATTTTCTTTTGCTTTCCGTAGATGTCATAGTAAACTTTTAGCTGATCTTTCCAATTTGGGCAATACTGAATCTCATCTAAAAACAGGTAGTCGTACCCGCCAGCCATCTTAAGGATGGTTTCAAGATCGTTGTAGGTTTGTGAAAACAGCACATATAGAACCCTGTTACCGTTAACCCCATTGTCGACAAGTTCTAAAATAGCCTGTTTAAGCAGTGTAGACTTTCCTGTTCTTCTAAGGCCCTTTATAAAGATCATAAGCTGGGTACCGGAAAATATATCTATGAACTCCTTATAGGCGTACCTTTTGGGCATGACGAATTCCTCGGCTGTTTTGGGATCGTAGTTTTGCGACCACCACGGATTCATTTTTAGTAGCTCGTTACCCATGATCTAGAGTATACACTAAACTGCATTTACTGTCTAGTCGGGTATACGATAAAATTATTCTAGCGTATAGGCAAGCAATATGGAGGGCTTCGGGGGGGGGTTTGTTAATACTATAGGTTAGGTTGACGGGGGGTTG
>CAZTSS010000079.1:326-840 GCA_964616765.1 uncultured Candidatus Saccharibacteria bacterium | reverse complement strand
CAATTCCCAAGATTTATGCCTCTCGTTTCTTTTTGTTACTTTGTCGCTCCAAAAAATGTCACCTATTGCTTATAGATTTGATGTCTTCCCATGTTTTGATGTGTATCAAAGCTTTCCTGCATATATACAATATACTATACAAAACTGTATAGTTCGATGCATATATATAAGATACACCCGTAGAGAATAGTACCGACTAAATCTTGACAACTTCTTTAGGTGTATAGGAAGGTACTTGACTCATGCACAAAAATACTTTTCTGGCATTTTAACGGGTATGTTTAACACAAGGTTGTTCCCAACAAACGAATCCATCTTCCCATATGTTTCTTCCTCCACTAAAACCTCTAACATACCCTGAACGGCTTCTGTGATATTTTCCACCGTTTCTGCATAGGTCTCTCCCTGACTGGCACACCCTGGCAAAGACGGACAGTACGCAAAAAAACCCCCTTCTTCCGCGGGCTGAATAACTGCCACCACATTTCCGTATAATGTTTTTTGTGCTTTTCTC
>CAZTSS010000079.1:0-261 GCA_964616765.1 uncultured Candidatus Saccharibacteria bacterium | reverse complement strand
GGTTCATTATACAACAAGGAGAAGCTCTGCCACAATAACCCTGACCAGACTTTGGGGGTTTTGTCAAAATCAAAATATGGGTTAGGTTGACGGGGGTTTGGGGGTTGTGATAGGATGGTGCTAATCACCACGGAGTGACCACTACAGGATTTTGTGCCTGTGCTGTGCACTCCATTTTTTACCCTTTTGTTGCTTATGGCAATTCCAAAATGTTTTTGGCGCGGGTAATAAAAGCCAATTTGTTGCCTGCAACCCTTTTAA
>CAZTSS010000078.1:1941-3427 GCA_964616765.1 uncultured Candidatus Saccharibacteria bacterium | reverse complement strand
GCGGATAAAATGAAGGACAGCAATCCGCAGGACTGGTGGTGGACGCAATTTGTAAAGGACGACATGGCGATTGATAGGGAAAAGCTACTCGGTAAGAGATAGTTCCAACAGATATGATTTATTTTGTAAGACACGGAGAAAGTGAGGCCAATAAGAGGGGGGTATTCGCCGGACAAAAGGAGGACTCACCACTAACTTCAAAGGGTAGAGAGCAGGCAGTACTGACAGCCCAAGCGATCATCGTAGATAAGGTCAAGATGCACAGAGTAATATCGTCCCCATTAAAAAGATCTCTAGAAACCGCCCAAATAATCTCACAGGAACTAAAGATAAAGCACACAAAAGTGGTGGTTGACGAACGAATTACCGAATACGATATGGGAAGCCTCACTGGAACGCCGATACATAAAATCTCCTCGGCGCTACTAACAAGGGCAAATGGTGCGGAAGATGTCCATAGTTTTCTAAACAGAGTAGTTGAATGCATTAGAGATTTAGGAAAAATTGATCGAAACTCCTTGGTAGTCAGTCACGCCGGTGTAGGTAGAATATTGGAGACTATAAAACAAAATATCGACCCCGTTAAGTTCTACGATCTTCCACCGTACGCTAATGCCTCTGTTACAATAATTGATTGGGTGGGGTAAGAAAGACATGATGATGTTAGCTATTCTGCTCGTTGCGTGCGAGATAGCAGGTTACATGCTGTCTACAAGTATTTGGAATTTTATCTTCTTACCCTTTAACAATCCTTTTGGCGCCGTGGGAAAACTAGCCTTGGCGGAATTTAACCCCTTAAATAACTATCTGCGCTGGCTAGTTTTTATCCTTCTACCGACCTCTTTGCTGGTGCTAGTGTTTAAAGTCCAAAAGGCTTGATAAATATATTCGTTCCAGCTTTAAGTCTGGCGCACAAGATCCAGATGTAAACCTCAACAATGCCCCAAAATCTTTAAGTAAAAGCACAGTGTTCTCCAAAATTTTCAAACTACTCTTATTTCTACTCCCGATAACCTTAATTTATCTCTTTTTTATTCACACCTGGTCAACATCGGCGTTTGATATGTTCCACGAAGGGGAGCAGCTTACACCGGCCCTAAACTACCAAACAGGCAAGGGCATTTGGACGGGCAGTCTCTTTGTTCATGGGGCGTTGTACGACTTATTTACTGCCGTTTTTGGCTGGAAGCTGTTTGGCATCCAATCAATCGGAGCGTATCGGGTCTCGGTCGCTCTATTTGTCCTACTAAAAGAGCTAAGCCTGGTCTTACTCTTGTATGTAGTCGCCAGAAATTTAGAAAAAGCGTTTGTTAATAAACGCTCTGCCACAATGCTTTCCAGCCTAATGCTGACTTTTTATCTCTTTACCTCGCGCATACATAATGTCGATCGGCGGATGTTGCCGGTTATACTTACGCTTTGTTGCTTACTCGGGGTCAATTTAATCAAAAAGCGCGTTTTATACTTTCTTGCCGGACTACTCTCC
>CAZTSS010000078.1:0-1931 GCA_964616765.1 uncultured Candidatus Saccharibacteria bacterium | reverse complement strand
GGCACTTTTTACTCGCTTGACTCCGGAGTTTACAGCATGATGATTGTTTTGGCACACATCTTTTTGACTTGGTTATTTAAGGTTTTTGACTTAAGAGTCGCCACCAAAAATCTGTTGCTCTATTTTATGGGACTGGGAGTTGCCGTTTTAGGATTCTACGCACTTCTTGGTAAGTCAGAAACCAGCCAATTTATCACCGATTTTAACTACTTTTTTAGAGTCAAAGATCTGCTGGATTCCTATATTTATCCGTTTCCAAATCTACTTACTAACCTACGGCCAACCCTACCGCTTGTAATCACTGCAATTAATGTGCTGATTTTTACCTTGGTTGTACGAGTCTTATATTTAAAAGACGACAAACTGAAAGCGCTCGCCATTATCCATTCCACATTGCTCGTAACATCGCTGGTGTTCTACCGTACCGCTTTAGGTAGAAGTGATCTCTTGCACATTGAAACCAGCTCATCATTTATTTTTATCGTTCTGGGCTTTAGCTTGGGACTTTTAATTTTATCCCTCAACGAACTGGATCGTTTTGTTGTCCCAACTCTTGCATTGTCGCTCTTATTAAATTTTGGATTTGTCTTCTTGACATTTGTCAAAGCCAACCCGGCCAATTTAATCTCCTTTCCCAAACGCATGGCGGATTTTGTTACTACAAACGATCTTGATTTTGTGAATACCGAAAGACGGGCGGGCATAGTGCGACTTAGAGAAATTTTTAACGACCAAAAATGTATTGTAAATCTGACATCAGAAGCAGCCATGCCGTATTTACTTTCAAAACCTTCGTGCGGTAGAATCTACATCTCGTATTTTGCCTCTGCAGAACCCGTCAGAAACGATTTTCTAACAACAATCGTCAAAACCTCGCCAAAATACATTCTTTACTCGTCAAAAAGTTGGACGCAAAATTTGGACAACATTACAAACGACCAAAGATTCCCAGCTGTTATAAAATATGTCCAAGCTAGCTACGAACCGTTTGAAACCGTCTCCGATTACTGGACGGTTTACAAATCTAAGGAAAGGTAGGCGATTTTATGATTAAAGCCGTCGCATTTGATTTTGTGGGTGTGTTTATCAAAGAGATAGACTTCCCTTTAGATCCCGTAGAACACCTTTTGGAAAGTAAATTTGGACTCCTTAATACTGATGAGGAATTTTTTGACTGGGCTATTAGAGAAACTGGACTAAATACGCTCGACATTGAGTCACGGGTTAAATATATTATCGACAATCTTTATCAAGTCAGAGACCCCGATATTTTTGACAAACTTCCCAAACTTAAATTTGCTACAGCAACAAATCATTTATCCTACACCGACGATTGGTTCAAAAAGTTACCGATTTCGAAAAACTTTGGATATTTTGTAAATTCGGCGACAATTGGTTACCAGAAACCGGAGCCAGAATTCTATCAAACTCTGGTTAACATAGTCCAAGAAAAACCGGAAGATATTTTATTTATTGACGATAAGGCTGAAAACTGTGTTTCCGCAGAAAAATGTTTACACCTTCTAATGAACCTAATAGGTCACAACTACATTGCCAATCAAGTGTGCAAAAAACCGCATAATCATCTAAAATAACCAAGTCATGGAGTCTACTAAAGTCTTGCTACAGCTTAATAACGCGTCGTTTAGGTATCCAACCGAGGACTACTTGTTTACTGATGTCAAGATTACTCTTAAAGAGGGCGACAAAGTGGCAATTGTGGGGGCTAACGGGGCGGGAAAAAGCACGCTGTTAAAGCTATTGGCCGGTCAACTACAACCGGACGAAGGTGAGCAGGTGGTAAATTGTCGACCGTATTATGTCCCGCAGGTGGATTTGGTCAACACCCAAAAAAGTCAAAAGGTATATGAGTATGTTGCCCAATTTTACGAACAATGGTGGGAAGTCCCCAGCGAGCTGGCTAAACTGTT